>CAIMHL010000066.1 GCA_903840825.1 uncultured beta proteobacterium | reverse complement strand
GGTGCACGTAGGCGCCCACACTCAGAGGCGCCAGTGAATCCTGGCCGTGTTGAAGCACCAGGCAGGGGCTTTTGACTTGGGGGAGATCGCTGCGGTTGTCCGAGAAAAACGTGGCCTGCGCAAACAAGCGCGCGGCGACGGGGTCCGTGCTGCAAAAGCTGCTTTCCAGCTCATTGGCAAACACACCACCGTGCGGTTCCCCGGCGATGACGGGGGCCAGATAACTGGCCCAGCCCATGTAGTTTTGGTCCATCAAGGCCAGCAAGCCTTCCAGGTCTTCCCGCTCGAAGCCCCCCAGATAGTGGGGTGGGTGATTTATAAAACACGGGGATGGGCCGAGGAGGACCAGTTGCTTGAAAAGTGCCGGGCGCTTGATGCAGGCCAGCAAGCCAATGCTGCAGCTCACCGAGTGGCCCACAAAGGTCACGTCACTTTGCAAACCGAGCGCATCGCAAACATCCAGCAGGTCTTGCGCATAGCCATCCAAATGGGCGTAGCGCTGTGTATCGAAAGCCCGAAGGTCTGATTTGCCAGTGCCCACATAGTCAAACAAAACCTGGGTGTGGGTGGGCTCAAAAGCGGGTGTGACGCGGTCCCACATGGTCTGGTTGCAGCCAAAGCCGTTGCCATAAATGAGCGTGGGACCCGTATCGCCTTTGACCTGCACGTTGTTGCGCTTAAGAATATTCAAGTCATTACCCGGGTTTTGTTACATGACCAGTCAGGCATCGAGTTTGCCGGGCGATGGAATAAGTAATTACGTGATTATCACAATCATTTTGGCACGTTGCTTTGTGCTTTAAGAACCGAAAAGTCGGCTTAATTTTCAGTTACTGCCGCCGCCCACAAGCGCGTGCCTGTGATGTCGAGATGCGTCAAATACAGCCGAACCTCAAATTCAAGCTGGTGGTAATTGGGCGCCATGTAGGTGCACAGCTTGTAAAAAGCTTTGTCGTGCTCGCGCTCTTTGATGTGGGCGAGTTCATGCACCGCAATCATTTGCAAAAATTCAGGCGGGGCGTCTTTGAACATCGAGGCGATGCGGATCTCGCGTTTGGCTTTGAGCTTGTTGCCCTGCACGCGCGAGATGGTGGTGTGCGTGCCCAGTGCGTGGGCCACCACCTGCAATTTGCTGTCAAAAGCCACTTTATTGAGCGGCTCCGCGCCACGCAGGTGCTCTTGTTTGAGGTCTTGCACATACTCAAACAGCGCTTTGTCCGTGCGAATGCCGTGGCCGCTGGGATACCTTTTCAACAGCCAGTCGCCCAAGCCCTGTCCCGCCACCAGTTGCGCCACCTGCGCCAATGTGTCTGCGCCGTAGCCTTGCAGGTATTTCAGCGGTTTTACGTCTTGGGTAGGCGCTACTGAAGTCATAGCTCGTTAAGCAATACTGGCGGGCTACTAAGCACTATTTGTCTTAAACTTCCCGGCGCAGGGCTGGGAACAGAATCACGTCCCTGATGCTGCTGCTGTCGGTCAAGAGCATCATCAGGCGGTCCAGGCCCACGCCGCAGCCGCCGGTGGGGGGCATGCCGTACTCCAGGGCGCGGATGAAGTCGTGGTCGTAGTACATGGCTTCGTCATCGCCTTCGTCTTTGGCGGCTACTTGGGCATGAAAGCGGGCGGCCTGCTCTTCGGCGTCGTTCAACTCGCTGAAGCCGTTGCCGAACTCGCGCCCGGTAATATAAAGCTCAAAGCGCTCGGTGACACCTGGCTTGTGGTCGCTGGCGCGCGCCAGCGGCGAAATCTCGACCGGGTGCTCGCAGATAAACGTGGGCTGCCACAGCTTTTCTTCCACAGTTTCTTCAAAGTACATCACCTGCAAACTGGCCAGTGTGCGGGTGGAGAGCTTGTTTTTAGCCTCCGAGAAGCCCAACTTTCGCAGTGCGGCGATGAGCCAGGCGGCGTTGTCTACCCGCAGGCCCGAGCCGTCTTCCAGCATCTGTGCGGCTTCTGTGTATTTGACGATGGCCTCATGAATGGTAAGACGCTCAAAGGGCTGGCTCAGGTCCACCGCTTTGCCGCCGTAGGTGAGTTCCAGGGTGCCCACCGCTTTTTGGGCGGCATCACGAATCAGGGCTTCGGTGAAGGTCATCAGGTCCTGGTAATCCCAGTACGCGGCATAAAACTCCATCATGGTGAATTCGGGGTTGTGCCGCACCGAAATGCCTTCGTTTCTGAAGCTGCGGTTGATCTCGAAGACGCGCTCGAACCCGCCCACAATCAGGCGCTTGAGGTACAGCTCGGGCGCAATGCGCAAGAACATTTGCTGGTCCAGCGCATTGTGGTGGGTGGTAAATGGCTTGGCATTGGCACCGCCCGGAATGGGGTGCAGCATGGGCGTTTCAACTTCCAAAAAGTCGTGCGCCACCATGAATTCACGAATGCCGCTGACCGCTTTGGAGCGCGCCATGAAGCGGTGGCGGGTGGACTCATCAGTAATCAGGTCCACATAGCGTTGGCGGTACTTGACCTCTTGGTCGTTCATGCCGTGAAACTTGTCAGGCAAGGGGCGCAGGCTTTTGGTCAGCAGGCGCACGCGGGTGGCGTGGATGGAGAGCTCGCCGGTTTTGGTTTTGAACATGGTGCCCTCAGCGGCCACGATGTCGCCCAGGTCCCAGTGTTTGAAACTCTCGTACAGCTCAGCGCCAACGCCTTCAGCGTTGAGATAGACCTGAATGCGCCCGGTGCTGTCTTGCAGGGTACAAAAGCTGGCCTTGCCCATGACGCGCTTAAGCATCATGCGGCCCGCCACTTTGGCCACAGCGCCTTGCTCTAGCAAGCCTTCAGGGGTTTGGCCCTGGTGCGCGGCAAATAGGGCTGCGGCGTGGTCCGCGGGCTTGAAATCATTAGGGAAGGCGGGGCCTTTACCGTCGGCTTGCGCCTGGCGAATGGCCTTGAGCTTTTCGCGGCGCTCATGGATCAGTTGGTTGTCGTCCTGGGAGGCTGGGGCAGCTGGGGGGGTAATTTGTTCAGACATGAAGCGCGCAGTGGTGGGTCAGCAAGAGGAATGGGGTGGGGCAAGGAGTTGCCAAAACGTTGATTTTAAGTGGCCCGCGTTCTGCCCCCGCGTTTCTGTGAGAATTGCATCCTATTTACAAGTTAAGGGATGGGGTCGGCGTGTGTTTTGCGCCCGCGCCAAGCCCCACATATTGCATGCTCTACGCTATTTTTTCGCTTTTGTTGGAAGTGGCCACCGGGGTTGTCGGGGGCGCTTGCTTGTTGCGTTTGTACATGCAGCACCAGCGTATTCCGATGTCGGCCCGCTCTGGCAACCCGCTGGGTAACTTTGTCTTTGCCCTGACTGATTGGCTGGTGTTGCCGCTGCGCCGGCTCGTGCCGTCTGTGGGGCGTTGGGATATGGCGAGCTTGCTGGCCGCTTTTTTTGTCGAGTTGTCTCAGTTGGTTTTGTTGTGGCTGCTGGCGGGAGCTGAGGGCCTGGCGTTGTCTCTGCCCGTTTTGGCCGCTTTTGGCCTGCTGCGCATGGCGGTCTCGGGCTTGACGGGCTTGGTGATTGTGTTTGCCGTGCTGTCGTGGGTGCCCAGTGCCTCGCCCATGTCGGAGCTCATCGGGCGCCTGTGCACCCCTGTTTTATCGCCGATTCGGCGCGTATTGCCCTTGGTGGGTGGGGTGGACTTGTCGCCCTTGGTGCTGCTGGTGCTGCTGCAGATCGCCTCACTGGTCTTGGGCCAGTTGCAGGGAATTGCCCTGCAACTGGTTTAGAGCAGCGCCTTAAACCACCGCATCCGCAGGTTGGCGCTGAAGCATGGCCAGCGTGTTGGCGATGGTTTTGCGCAACTCACGACGGTCACAAATCATGTCAATGGCACCTTTGGTTTGCAAAAACTCCGAGCGCTGAAAGCCCTCGGGGAGTGTTACCCGCACGGTAGATTCAATCACGCGGGGGCCGGCAAAGCCAATCAGCGCCTTGGGCTCGGCAATCACCACATCGCCCAAAAATGCAAAGCCGGCGCTCACACCGCCCATGGTGGGGTCAGTCAGCACGCTGATGAAGGGCAAGCCCTTTTTGGCCAGTCGCGTGAGCGAGGCATTGGTTTTGGCCATTTGCATCAAGCTCAGCAGGCCTTCTTGCATGCGGGCACCGCCGGTGGAGGTGAAGCAAATAAAGGGTACTTTTTGCTCAATGGCCGCGTGCACACCGCGCACAAAGCGCTCGCCCACCACCGAGCCCATGCTGCCGCCCATGAATTCAAATTCAAAGCAGGCGGCAATCACCGAGATGCCGTGCACGGCCCCGCCCAACACCACCAGCGCATCGGTCTCACCGGTGTTTTCCAGCGCCTCTTTCAGGCGTTCGGGGTACTTGCGGCTGTCCTTGAATTTGAGGGCGTCCACTGGGAGCACTTCCTGGCCAATTTCAAAGCGCCCTTCGTTGTCCAGAAAAACGTTGAGCCGGGCACGCGCGCCAATGCGATGGTGGTGGCTGCAAGTGGGGCAGACGTTCTGGTTTTGCTCCAGGTCGGTCATGTACAGCACCGACTCGCAACTCGGGCACTTGATCCACAAACCCTGCGGTATGCTGCGGCGGTCAGCCGGGTCGGTGTGCTTGATCTTGGGGGGCAGTAGTTTTTCGAGCCAACTCATGGGGATACTCCTTGTGGGGGTTGGATTATGAATCCAAAGCGGTTCGTATTTCGCGCATGAAGGTTTGCGCTACCGGGGCTACCTGGTCTCTGGCTTGCTCGCCAATCTGTTGAATGACCTTGGTGCCAATGACGACCGCATCGGCCACCTGGCCAATGGTGCGGGCGGTTTGTGCGTCGCGAATGCCAAAACCCACGCCCACAGGCACGCTGACAAATTGGCGAATACGGGGCAACATGGCCTCAACAGCGCCGGTGTCCAAAGCGCCGGAGCCCGTCACGCCTTTTAATGACACGTAATACACATAGCCTGTGGCCACTTTGGCGACTTGCTGCATGCGCTCATCGGTGCTGGTGGGGGCCAGCAAAAAGATCAAATCCAGGCCGTGGCGCTTCAGTTCAGCGGCAAACTCTTCACACTCTTCAGGCGGGTAGTCGACGATCAACACGCCGTCCACGCCTGCGTTGGCGGCATCCACCACGAAAGCGCTGTGGCCGTCTTTGCGGTCATGAATCTGGCTGTAGCGCTCTACGGGGTTGGCGTAGCCCATCAAGACCACTGGGGTGTCGTTGTTGGTGCTGCGAAAGGCGCGCACCATGTTGAGCACCTGCACCATGCCTACGCCGGCGGCCATGGCTTTTTCGCCGGCTTTTTGGATCACCGGGCCGTCGGCGCTGGGGTCCGAGAAGGGCACGCCCAGCTCAATGACATCGGCCCCACCGGCTACAAAGGCGTGCATCAGCTCAGGCGTGACATCGGCAAACGGAAAGCCCGCGGTAACGTAGGGAATGAGCGCCTTGCGGCCCTCAGCTTTTAGTTTTGAAAAAGTAGCGGCAATACGGCATAAGTGGCTCATGTGGGCATTCTCACGATGTGTTCAACGTTGCCCAGGTTGGACAGGTCGCCGCCTTTGACGGCTTGGCCCGTGCAGCTGGGGCGGCAAAAGAAGTCGGCGTTGCTCAGGTCGGCCACGGTGCCAATGTCTTTGTCGCCGCGGCCTGAGAGGTTGACCAGAATGGACTGGTCAGCACGCATGGTTTTGGCCAGTTTCATGGCGTAGGCCACAGCGTGGCTGGATTCAAGGGCGGGGATGATGCCCTCGGTGCGGCACAGGTAATGAAAGGCGGCGAGCGCCTCGGTGTCAGTAATGCCCACGTATTCGGCGCGGCCAATGTCTTTCAGGAACGCGTGCTCAGGGCCAACGCCAGGGTAGTCCAGGCCCGCGCTCACGCTGTGGGTCTCGGTCACTTGGCCGTTGTCGTCTTGCAGCACATAGGTGCGGTTGCCGTGGAGCACGCCGGGGCTACCGAGTTGCAGCGACGCTGAATGGCGGCCGGTGTCCAAACCTTCACCCGCGGCTTCGACCCCGATCAGGCGGGTGTTCTCATGCTGGATATAGGGGTAAAAAATGCCCATCGCGTTGGAGCCACCGCCCACACAGGCCATCACGGCGTCGGGTTGGTCTTGGGTGCATCCGGCGTTGCGCAGCATTTCGGGCATTTGCACCAGACATTCCTTGCCGATGACGCTCTGGAAATCCCGCACCATCATGGGGTAAGGGTGAGGCCCGGCTACGGTGCCGATGATGTAGAAGGTGTTGTCGACGTTGGCCACCCAGTCGCGCATGGCTTCATTGAGTGCGTCTTTGAGTGTTTTGCTGCCTGATTCGACCGGCACCACCGTGGCGCCCAGCAGCTTCATGCGGTAGACGTTGGGGCTTTGGCGCTTGACGTCTTCACTGCCCATGTACACCACGCATTCCAGGCCGTAGCGGGCGCAGATGGTGGCGGTGGCTACGCCGTGCTGGCCGGCACCGGTCTCGGCAATCACGCGGGGCTTGCCCATGCGCTTGGCGAGCATGGCTTGGCCGATGGTGTTGTTGATTTTGTGGGCGCCGGTGTGGTTGAGGTCTTCGCGTTTAAGAAAAATCTGCGCACCGCCTTGCTCACGGCTCATGCGCGCAGCGTGGTAAATGGGCGAGGGGCGTCCTACAAAGTGGGCCAACTCGTAGTTGAACTCGGCCACAAAGGCCGGGTCGTATTGGTACTGCGCGTAAGCGGCTTTGAGTTCGTTGATGGCGTGCGTCAGCGTCTCAGACACGAAACTGCCGCCATAAATGCCAAAGTGGCCACGGGTATCGGGTTGTTGGTAGTCAAACATGGTTAACCATTTCTGCAAGTTGTTGGTCGGCGGCACGAACGGCGGCGACAAAGGAATTGATTTTGTTGGGGTCTTTGATGCCCTTGTGGCCGGGACCGTCGACTTCGACGCCCGAACTCACATCAACGCTGAGGCTTAGGCAGCGCGGGCGCACGGCCAGAATGCCGTCGATCACGTTGGCAACGGTCAGTCCACCACTCAAGACGAGGTGAGCGTTGACGTTTGGAGGAAGCAGTGACCAATTGAATGTTTGCCCGCCCCCGCCGTAGCCGTCCACATGGGCGTCGAGCAGAATAGCTTGGGCTTTTGAGTAAAGTTGAACGTATTTTACGAGATCAAAATCAGCCCCGGCGTCGCCAAGGGGAATGCGTGCGGCGCGCAAAAAAGGCCGCGCGCCATGCTGGGATGCTTCAAAACAGTCCTCGGGCGATTCATCACCATGAAATTGGGCTAAAGAGCACGCCAGTTTTGCTTGAGCAGCTCTTATTTTTGTAGTACTTTCATTGACAAAAAGCAGCACAGGGGTGACAAAGGGCGGCAATCGGCGGGCCAACTCAGCGGCCCGTTCAGGCGATACGTAGCGCGGGCTTTTCTCAAAAAGCACAAAGCCAATGGCGTCCGCGCCAGCGGCCACGGCGGCGTCCACGTCTTGTTCACGGGTGAGGCCACAAATTTTGATTCGGGTGCGTTGGGAAAATACGGGTGAGGTCGTCATGGCAATCCATCAAAAAGCGGGGTGCGTTCTGGCAAACCCCAATGCGGGGCGTAGCGGGGGCCTAAAAAATACAGGCCATCGGGCGAAAAAGTGGGCGCTGCAGCGTCGCGGTCGCATGCCAGCAGCACTTGCTTTACCCACTCTGGGGGGTGTTTGCCTTGGCCCACCGTAATCAAACAACCCATCAGGTTGCGAATCATGTGGTGCAAAAAAGCGTTGGCCTCAAACTCAAAACGCCAGTAGGCGCCGCGTTGAGAGATTTCAATGCGCTGCAAGGTTTTTACCGGCGACAAGGCTTGGCAGGCCGAGGCGCGAAACGAGGTGAAATCGTGTTCGCCTAATAGATACAACGCCGCCAACTGCATGGCGTCAAGGTTTAAGGGTTTGTAGACCCAGCCCACGCGCCCGTTGTCCACACTCGGGCGCACGAGCGACTCCACCACGATGTAGGCATAGCGTCTTGAGGTGGCGCTGGCGCGGCAGTGAAACTCGGGCGGCATCGCCTGCGCCCATTCCACCGAAATATCCTTAGGTAAAAAAGCGTTGGTGCCGCGCACCCAAGAAGCGGTGGTGCGGGCAAGCGGGGTGTCAAAGTGCACCACCTGCATGAGGCCGTGCACCCCGGCATCGGTGCGGCCCGCGCACAGGGTGGAGACGCGTTGTTGAGTAAATTTACCCAGCGCCGCTTCCAGTTTGTCTTGCACAGTCAAGCCCGATGACTGGCTTTGCCAGCCTTGGTAGGCTTGGCCGTTGTAGCTGATGCCTAATGCCAGACGCACGGACAAATCAACTGACTTGGAGATGGCTCAAGGCGAGCTCGGCCTTGGTTTTCATGGCACCGCTCGCCTCGGCGATCACTTCTTCAATCAAGGCTCGGGCACCATGCTCATCGCCGATGGCGCTGAACTCATGAGCCAGTGCCAACTTGGTTTCAAGCGGGTCTTGGCTGTCGCTGGTGGAAGCTGTTTTTTCTTCGTCCACGGATTCATCCAGGGCCAGCGAGAGTGCACCGAGGTCAAAGTCAAGGGCGCTCAGGTCTGGGGCACTGGCCGCTACCGGGGCTGATGAGGGCGGAGGTGGCCTGGGCTTTGGATCAGCGACCTTGGCGACTGGTTTTTCAACTTCAGGCGCCTTAAAGATATCCAGATCAGGCAGCGCCAAATCAATGGACTCTGCCAAAGTAGCCGGTTCCTGGCGATTGATGGGTGCTTTTTTGTCAGGCACCACGTCGTCGTCGGGTTCAAGGTCGAGATCAAGTTCAAGATCGAGGTCCAGATCCAGATCGCGGTCCGACTCAGGCCTCGGCGCTGTCAGTTCCTCAGCCGGGAATGCCACACCAAGGTCTGCCACCGTTGGATGCGCGGACACAATGGGTGCCGCATTCATCTCGGGAGCCTCATGGAGCGCTGGATACTCACCCGGTGTTTGAGCCTCAAGATGCTCACCAAGAATGGAGTTCTGGACTTTATTTCGTTGTTTGTGTCTGAAGACTCCAAACCCTGCCAATGCCACCATCAGACCCACGGCGCCTAGGGGCGTGTACGGGTTGTTAATGAGTTTTTCTAGCCATCCGGGGCTGGACATGGGCGGTGCTGATGCCGCACTTTTTGGCGCAGGCGCAGCAGCTATCGCTGCAGACACCTGGGGCGATGGCGTCACACTCATGGTGGGCGCGACAGACGCTGAAGCCGGTGCTGAAGGCGGCGGAGCAGCCGCATTGGTGGTGACGCTCAGTTTACTCAGATCGCTGATATTTTTTGCGATCTCGGCCGCGCGCTCAGCGCTGTCTTTGGCGGCAAGTTCGGTGGCGATGATAGCTTCAGGCGAGACGACTTTGACAGCACCCTTGGACAGGGTCAATTTGTCGGGGCTTGGCGTGCGTACTTTTTTGTCTTCAACTTGGGCTTGCAAGGTGCCGCTTGCCTTGCGGTCTGCACTCAAGACCGCTGATTTAGGCGTGGCCCCGGCCAGCTTTCTGCGGTAGTCATTGAAATCCAGACTCTGGGCGATCACGATTTGGCGGGCTTGTTCCGCTGACTCAAGCCCGGCTGTAGCCGCAGAAGGCAGGGCCACCATAGCCCCGGTTTTCAACCTGTTGACGTTGTTGTTGACAAATGCGTTGGGGTTGGCGCGCAGAAGGGCCACCAGCATTTGGTCCAAAGAAATATTGGCAAGCTTGTTGCGCAAGGCAATGGCGCTGGCCGTGTCGCTTGATTTAACCTGGAAATTGCCCTGAGCCGGTGGTTTTGCACTAGGTCCGGCGTTTCGCAGGGGTGCACTGGCGGCGGCTTGTGGTGGTGTTGCAGGCGCAGTTGTGGCAGCAGCAACCCCAGTTGGCTGGGCAGCTTCTGCGGGCACTTGAGCCGGTGTGGGCGGCAGGGGGTTGGCCTTTTGTAGGCTAGGCGGGTCAAACAACAAGGTGTAGTCGCGAATGATGCGCCCAGATGACCAGGTTGCCTCAATCAGCAGGTCAATGAACGGGTCGTTGATCAGGCGTTGGCTGCTCAATTCGATCACCGCACGGCCATTAGCTTGTTTTTGCAGCCTGACTTGTAAATCAGGCATGGCCGGGTTGTACTGTAGGCCTGCCGCATTGAAAGCATCGGGCGCTGCAATGGCGGTCTTCAAAGAGGCCGCTTCTTCGGCGCTGATGTCCGTGATTTCAATTTGCGCGCGCAAGGGCTCACCCAATGCCGATTGAACTGTGACTCCTCCCAGTGTCAGCGCGTAGGCGTGGCCACTGAGCAGACCTAAAACTGCGGCTGTCGCAACAGCCGACTTTTTCCAGCCCTTTAATTTATCGCTCAATTTGAGAACTCCCTCGGATTTGCATCTGATAAAAGTAAAAACATTGGAGTTCCGTTAGGTCCTGAATGCTATGAAAAAGAACCATAGCAGCAATGCCCTGGCCTGACAAGACAAACGCTGTCAATGTCAGGATTTGAGAATTACGCGGCCAACAAAATACGCAACATACGGCGCAAAGGCTCTGCAGCGCCCCACAACAGCTGGTCGCCCACAGTAAAGGCGCCCACATACTCAGGCCCCATGGCCAGTTTGCGAATGCGACCCACAGGAATCGTCATGGTGCCGGTGACGGCCACAGGTGTGAGGTCACGGATAGTGGCTTCGCGGGTGTTGGGCACCACTTGGACCCACTCGTTGTCGGCGGCGATCATGGCTTCGATGTCGGCTACGGGCACGTCTTTTTTGAGTTTGAAGGTCAGGGCCTGGCTGTGGCAACGCATGGCGCCAATGCGCACGCAAAAGCCATCGACCGGCACGGCGGGCGTGCTGAAACCTTCGCCCTGGCCCAAAATCTTGTTGGTCTCGGCCATGCCTTTCCACTCTTCCTTGCTCATGCCGTTGCCCAGGTCTTTGTCGATCCAGGGAATCAGCGAGCCGCCCAGCGGGACGCCAAAGTTGGCAGTTTGAGCGGCTGTGAGGGCGCGTTGCTTGGCCACCACCATGCGGTCAATGTCCAAAATGGAGCTTCGGGGGT
Organism: uncultured beta proteobacterium; assembly: GCA_903840825.1. Classification (GTDB taxonomy): domain Bacteria; phylum Pseudomonadota; class Gammaproteobacteria; order Burkholderiales; family Burkholderiaceae_C; genus Rhodoferax. The sequence goes on along the minus strand of CAIMHL010000066.1, from coordinate 20,853 downwards.
CGTCCAGCAAGGCTTTGACTTCGGCATTCAAGGTGCCGTATTGCGTCAGCAACTCGCGCATGTGCTGGGCACCGCCCCCAGAGGCGGCTTGGTAGGTTTGGGTGCTCATCCACTCCACCAAACCGGCTTTGTACAAAGCGCCCACGCCCATCAACATGCAGCTCACGGTGCAATTGCCGCCCACCCAGTTGTTGCCACCCTTGCTCAGCGCATCTTTGATGACCGAGAGGTTGACCGGGTCGAGCACGATGACGGCATCGGCTTCCATGCGCAGGGTGGAGGCGGCGTCAATCCAGTGGCCGGTCCAGCCCGCAGCGCGCAGTTTGGGGTACACGTCGCTGGTGTAGTCGCCGCCTTGAGCGCTGAGGATGATGTCGCATTTTTTGAGCGCATCAATATTAAAAGCGTCTTTCAGGGTGGTCTCGTTTTTGGCCTGCGCCGGGGCTGGGCCACCGGCATTGGACGTGGAGAAGAACACGGGCTCGATCAGGTCGAAATCACCCTCGGTTTGCATGCGGTCCATCAACACCGAGCCGACCATGCCACGCCAGCCGACCAAACCTACCAAGTTACCTATTTTGTTCATTTTGCTTTTCCGAAGAGTTCTTACATGGAGCCTAAGCCCCTGATTGTTTTTGACTTAAAGCGCCTTGACCACCGCCGCACCCATGTCCAGCGTGCTGACGCGGGTGGTGCCTGCGCTGTAAATGTCAGCGGTGCGCAGACCTTGCGCCAACACCGCTTTGACGGCTGCTTCAATGCGCAGAGCGGCAGCTTCCTGGTTCAGGCTGAAACGCAACATCATGGCCGCACTCAAAATAGTGGCCAGCGGGTTGGCAATGCCTTTGCCAGCAATGTCAGGGGCGCTGCCGTGGCTGGGCTCGTACAAGCCTTGGTTGCTTGAGTTGAGGGACGCTGAGGGCAGCATGCCAATGGAGCCGGTCAACATCGCAGCTTCGTCGCTCAAAATGTCGCCAAACATATTGCCGGTGACCACCACGTCAAATTTCTTGGGCTCGCGCACCAACTGCATGGCGGCGTTGTCCACGTACATGTGGTCCAGCGCCACGTCGGGGTATTGCTGGCCTACTTCGGTGACCACATCACGCCAAAACTGAAAGGTTTCCAGCACGTTGGCTTTGTCCACGCTGGTTAAGCGCTTGCTGCGTTTGCGGGCAGCCTGAAAAGCCACATGCGCAATGCGCTCAATCTCGGGGCGGCTGTAGCGCATGGTGTCAAACGCTTCTTCAGCACCCGGAAAATGACCATCGGTGGCGACACGACGCCCGCGCGGCTGGCCGAAATAAATATCGCCCGTGAGTTCGCGGATGAGCAAAATGTCCAAGCCCGCAATCAGCTCGGGCTTGAGGCTAGACGCATCAACCAACTGCTCGTAGCAAATGGCCGGGCGGAAGTTGGCAAATAAGCCCAGGTTTTTGCGCAAGCCCAAAATAGCCTGCTCAGGGCGCAGTGAACGTTCCAATTTGTCGTATTTCCAGTCGCCCACAGCACCAAACAGCACGGCATCGGCTTCCTTGGCCAGCTTCAAGGTGGCCTCGGGCAAAGGGTGGCCAAAGGCTTCAAAGGCAGCACCGCCTACCAAGGCGGTTTCCATCTCAAACTTAAGGTCGAGCGCGTTCAAAACCTTGACGGCTTCGGCCACAATTTCGGTGCCGATGCCATCACCGGGTAATACTGCAATTTTCATAATCTACCTTGTTGTACGGGTCAGTTGAGGGCAGCACTGGCGCATAGCGGCGAGCTGCCCTGCAAAAAAATAATAGCTGGTCAAGCAATCAATGTGCGGGCTAGCCATGGTTTTTGTACCAAACGCTCAGCTTCAAACGCCTTGATCTTGTCGGCTTGGCGCAAGGTCAGGCCGATGTCGTCAAAGCCGTTTAGCAGGCAGTATTTGCGAAACGCCTGCACCTCAAAGGGCAGTTCTTCGCCGTCAGGTTTGACCACAACTTGTCGCTCCAGATCAATCGTCAAGGCATAGCCAGGAAAAGCGGCCGCTTCGTTGAACAATTGGCTGACCTGGGTTTCGCTCAGCACGATGGGCAATAAGCCATTCTTGAAGCTGTTGTTGAAAAAGATGTCGGCGTAGCTTGGGGCAATGATGGCGCGAAAGCCAAATTGGTCCAGCGCCCAAGGTGCGTGTTCGCGGGAAGAGCCACAGCCAAAGTTTTTACGGGCCAGCAGCACCGATGCGCCCTGGTAGCGTGCTTGGTTGAGCACAAAGTCAGGGTTGGGCTTGCGGCTGGTCGGGTCTTGGCCGGGAAAGCCGGCGTCCAGATAACGCCATTCGTCAAACAAGTTTTGACCAAAGCCGGTCTTGCGGATGGATTTCAGAAATTGCTTGGGAATGATGGCGTCGGTGTCAACGTTTTCACGGTCCATCGGGGCCACAAGCCCCTTGTGCAGTGTGAATTTTTGCATGGAATGTCCTTACTTTTTCTTGGCCGCGTCTTCGATCTTTTCGCCCGCTTTTTGCAGGTCTTGCCCGACGCCCTTAAGTGTGTTGCAAGCGGTCAAGCCAACGAGGGAGAGCATGAGTAGCACGAGAGCAATTTTTTTCATGGGGTGTTCCTGGTGTGACCTGTTCAAACAAACTTGCGCACGTCAACAAAGTGACCGTGGATCGCGGCGGCGGCAGCCATGCCGGGGCTCACCAGATGGGTGCGCCCACCCGCGCCTTGGCGGCCTTCAAAGTTGCGGTTGCTGGTTGAGGCGCAGCGCTCGCCGGGCTCTAGGCGATCAGCGTTCATGGCCAGGCACATAGAGCAGCCGGGTTCACGCCACTCAAAACCAGCGGCTTTGAAAATTTCGTGCAAGCCTTCGCGTTCGGCTTGCTCTTTGACCAAACCAGAACCGGGCACCACCATCGCCACCTTGATGTTTTTTGCGACTTTTTGACCTAGTTTTTTCACCACGGCGGCGGCTTCGCGCATGTCTTCAATGCGGCTGTTGGTGCAGGAGCCAATAAAGACTTTGTCCACGAACAGATCGTTCAAAGCCTTGCCGGGCTCCAGACCCATGTAGATGAGCGCACGCTCAATGGCGCTGCGTTTGTTGGCGTCTTTTTCCTTGTCTGGGTCAGGCACGCAGTCGTCAATGCCCAGCACCATTTCGGGCGAGGTGCCCCAGGTCACTTGGGGGATGATTTGGCTGGCGTCCAACTCGATCACGGTGTCAAAGCTGGCATCGGCGTCGGTATGGAGTGTTTTCCAATAGGCTACGGCCTGATCCCACTCGAGGGCTGCGGCCGTATCGTTGGCCGCATTGTGGCCAGGTGCCAGAGGCCGACCCTTGACGTAATCGATGGTCTTTTCGTCCACTGCGACCAAGCCTGCGCGGGCGCCGGCTTCAATCGCCATGTTGCACACGGTCATACGGCCTTCCATGCTGAGCGCACGGATGGCAGAGCCGCCAAATTCAATGGTGTAACCCGTGCCGCCCGCTGTGCCGATTCGGCCAATGATGGCCAGCACAATGTCTTTGCCGCCGCAGCCCAGAGGCACTTTGCCCTCGACCCGAACCAACATGTTCTTGGCTTTTTTAGCCAGCAAGGTCTGCGTGGCCATAACGTGTTCGACTTCGCTGGTGCCGATACCGTGCGCCAAAGCACCAAAAGCGCCATGCGTTGAGGTGTGCGAATCACCGCAAACCACGGTCATGCCGGGCAGGGTAGCGCCATTTTCAGGCCCGATGACGTGGACAATCCCTTGGCGCTTCGATAAAAACGGGAAATAGGCGGCAGCGCCATATTCCTTGATGTTTTTGTCCAGCGTCATCACTTGCTCTTTGCTGGTGGGGTCGGTGATCCCGTCGTAGCCCAACTCCCAACCCGTAGTGGGGGTGTTGTGGTCAGCCGTGGCGACGATGGAGCTGACGCGCCAGACCTTGCGGCCCGCTTGGCGCAGGCCCTCAAAAGCTTGGGGGCTCGTGACTTCATGCACCAGATGGCGGTCGATGTAAAGAATGGCGGTGCCATCTTCTTCGGTGTGGACGACATGTTCGTCCCAAAGTTTGTCGTAAAGCGTGCGGCCCATATGATTTTTCCTTGGCAATCCAATATTTTAAGCTGCCCGGTGACCGTGATGGGCACCAAGCAAAACGCCCGCCGATGTTGCCATCAGCGGGCGTTTTAATCAGATCAGCTTAACGCTGATTGATGGGTAACACCTGACGGCGCTCTGAGCCGGTAAATAACTGGCGAGGACGACCAATTTTGTACTCGGGGTCGCCGATCATTTCGTTCAGTTGGGCAATCCAACCCACGGTGCGCGCCAAAGCAAACACGGCGGTAAACAGGCCCACAGGAATACCGATGGCGCGTTGAACGATGCCGGAGTAGAAGTCCACATTGGGGTAGAGCTTGCGGGACACGAAGTATTCGTCTTCCAAAGCGATTTTTTCCAGGGCCATGGCCAGCTTGAACAAGGGATCGTTCTCCAAGCCAAGAGCCGCCAGCACTTCTTTGCAGGTTTCCTGCATCAGTTTGGCGCGTGGATCGTAGTTTTTGTAAACACGATGACCAAAACCCATCAGCTTGACGCCGGAGTTTTTGTCTTTGACCTGTTCCATGAACTGGCCGACCTTGGAGATGCCGCCCATTTTCTGGATGTCTTCCAGCATGTTGAGGCAAGCCTCATTGGCGCCGCCATGGGCAGGGCCCCACAGGCAGGCAACGCCTGCAGCAATGGCGGCAAAGGGGTTGGTGCCCGAGCTACCGCACAAACGAACAGTCGAAGTCGATGCGTTTTGCTCGTGGTCGGCATGCAACACAAAAATGCGGTCCAAGGCACGCTCAATCACGGGGTTGACCACATATTCTTCGCATGGCGTTGCGAACATCATGTGCAGGAAATTGCCCGAGTAGCTCAGGTTGTTCTTGGGGTACATGTAGGGCTGACCAGCGCTGTATTTGTAGGCCATCGCCACCAAGGTAGGCATCTTGGCGATCAAACGAATCGCTGAAATTTCGCGGTGCTCGGGGTTGTTGATGTCGGTGCTGTCATGGTAGAACGCCGACAGCGCGCCGACCAAACCGGTCATGATGGCCATCGGATGGGCATCACGGCGGAAGCCGCGCAAGAAAAATTGCATCTGCTCATTCACCATGGTGTGGTTGGTGACGCGCTTGACGAACGAGGCTTTGGCTTCAACATCAGGCAGATTGCCGTAGAGCAAGAGGTGACAGGTTTCCATGAAGTCGCAGTTGGTAGCGAGTTCTTCAATGGGGTAACCGCGGTACAACAACTCACCCTTGTCGCCATCGATGAAGGTAATAGCCGACTGGCAAGACGCCGTTGACAGAAAACCGGGGTCATAGGTGAACATACCGGTCTGGGCATACAACTTGCGAATGTCGAGGACATCCGGACCAACGCTGCCTTGGTAAACAGGCAGGTCTAGGCTGGGCGTGCCATTGCTGAACGACAGGGTGGCTTTGTTATCCGATAACTTCATTTTCGACCTTTCAGAGGGTTTCTCTCAACATATTTAAAATTTCTTGTGTGTCGCTGCGGTCCACATCAAGCTCAACTTGTGCAAGCGTTTTTCGCGCCAGATTAAGGTCCAGCAGATCGTTGTCACTTAGCTCCATTAAATCGCCCAGAGCTTGCGCCTGCTTGACAGTGAGAACCAATTCAAAACGTTTGAAGAACCGTTCAATGAAAATATCATTCTCAAGCAGGCCACGCCGGCAGCGCCATTTCAGCTTGCTAAGGGCGCGTTCACCAATGAGCTCGTCGCCGTTGGCTTCAGTCAGGGTGGTCATCGCTCTTCAGACCGTGCGCAGAACCATCATTTCCTTGATCTTGCCAATCGCTTTGGTTGGGTTCAGACCTTTGGGGCAGACGTCAACACAGTTCATGATGGTATGGCAGCGGAACAGGCGGTAAGGGTCTTCCAGGTTGTCCAAACGCTCGCCAGTGGCTTCATCGCGGCTGTCAGCAATAAAACGGTAGGCTTGCAGCAATCCGGCAGGACCGACAAATTTGTCAGGGTTCCACCAGAAGCTGGGGCAGGCGGTGGAGCAGCTGGCGCACAAAATGCACTCGTACAAGCCGTTGAGCTCATCACGCTCTTCGGGGCTTTGCAGGCGCTCTTTTTCTGGCGGCACGTTGTCGTTGATCAAGTAGGGCTTGATCGAGTTGTATTGCTTGAAAAACTGCGTCATGTCCACAATCAAGTCACGCACCACGGGCAGGCCGGGCAGTGGCTTAAGCACAATCGTTCCCTTCAAGGTCAGCATATTGGTCAGGCAAGCTAGACCATTTTTGCCGTTGATGTTCATCGCATCGGAGCCACAGACACCTTCGCGGCAAGAGCGGCGGAAGGTAATGCTGGGGTCTTGCGCTTTGAGTTTCATCAAGGCGTCAAGCAACATGCGCTCGCTGCCGTCGAGTTCTACCTCGATGGTTTGCATGTAAGGCTTGGCATCGGTATCGGGGTCGTAGCGGTAAATTTGGAATTTGCGTAAGGCCATGGTGTTCTCGCTTATTTCGTTGGCTTGTAACTTAGAAGCTGCGCACGGTGAGTGCTACGGATTCGACGGTCAGCGGTTTCATTTGCACTGCTTTGTAGGTCAATGCGTTGTTAGCACTGTGCCAAAGCGTGTGCTTGTGCCATTCGGCATCGTTGCGACCGTTGGGATGTTCAGCCGTATCGCCATAGTCGTCTACAGAGTGAGCGCCTCGGCTTTCGCGGCGAGCAGCAGCTGACACGATGGTGGCTTGAGCGGCTTCAATCAAATTTTCCACTTCGAGCGCTTCGATGCGCGCGGTGTTGAAGATTTTTGACTTGTCTTTGAGGTTGATGGCATTGACGCGGTCGCGCATGGCGGCAATTTTGACCACGCCCTCGTCCATGCTGGCTTGGGTGCGGAACACACCGGCGTGCTGTTGCATGATGCTGCGAATGTCGTTGGCCACATCTTGCGCGTATTCACCTGTGGTGGCGTTGTCCAGGCGGGCAATGCGGGCCATGGTGGCATCGGCGGCATTGGCGGGCAATGCTTTGTGCTCGGTGTTGGTTTTGTTGAACTCAACAATGTGGTTGCCCGCTGCACGGCCAAACACCAGCAAGTCCAGCAGCGAGTTGGTGCCCAGGCGGTTGGCGCCGTGCACACTCACGCAAGAGCATTCGCCCACAGCGTACAAGCCATTCACCACGACGCTCTTGTTGTCGGCGTCCTGCGTCACGACCTGGCCGTGAATGTTGGTGGGGATACCGCCCATTTGGTAATGGATGGTAGGCACCACAGGGATAGGTTCTTTGGTGATGTCGACGTTGGCAAAGTTGTGGCCAATCTCAAACACCGAAGGCAGGCGCTTCATGATGGTGTCAGCGCCCAAGTGGGTCATGTCGAGGTTGATGTAATCTTTGTTAGGGCCGCAACCACGGCCTTCCTTGATTTCCTGGTCCATGCAGCGTGAGACGTAATCACGGGGGGCCAAATCTTTGTAGGCGGGGGCGTAGCGCTCCATGAACCGTTCACCATTGCTGTTGCGCAGAATGGCGCCTTCGCCTCGGCAACCTTCGGTCAACAACACACCAGCGCCATGCACGCCGGTGGGGTGGAATTGCCAGAACTCCATGTCTTCCAAAGGAATGCCTGCACGCGCCGCCATGCCCAAGCCGTCGCCAGTATTGATAAAGGCGTTGGTAGAAGCGGCAAAAATACGGCCTGCGCCGCCGGTGGCGAGCAGGGTGGTTTTGGCTTCAAATATGTGCACATCACCGGTTTCCATCTCAAGCGCGGTGACGCCCACTACATCGCCAGCTTCGTCACGGATCAAGTCCATGGCGAGCCATTCAACGAAGAAGCTGGTTTTCTCCTTGACGTTTTGCTGGTACAGCGTGTGCAGCATGGCGTGACCGGTGCGGTCGGCGGCAGCGCAAGCACGCTGGACTGGTTTTTCGCCGTAGTTGGCGGTGTGGCCTCCAAAGGGGCGCTGGTAAATCGTGCCGTCAGGGTTGCGGTCAAAAGGCATGCCCATGTGCTCAAGGTCGTACACAACCTTGGGGGCTTCACGGCACATGAACTCAATCGCGTCCTGGTCACCGAGCCAGTCGGAGCCCTTGACGGTGTCGTAAAAGTGGTAGTGCCAATTGTCTTCAGACATGTTGCCTAAAGAGGCGCCAATGCCGCCCTGTGCTGCCACGGTGTGCGAGCGGGTGGGGAACACTTTGGACAGCACGGCCACGTTCAAGCCCGCACGGGCTAGTTGTAGCGAGGCGCGCATGCCGGAGCCGCCGGCGCCAACAATAACGACGTCAAATTTGCGCTTGGGAAGTTTGGATGTAACTGTCATGGTTTTATTGAATCTTGGTTGTCTAGGCTCAAACCAAAAGCAGAGCCTGGGAAGGCGTGTGAAAACGCCACATTACTTCGTTAGGTGCTTACAGACGCCAAAGGATTTGAATGGCCCAGCCAGCGCATGAAATCAACCAAACCAGGGTGAATACTTGCAGGCTCAGGCGCAGTCCGACGGGCTTGATGTAGTCCATCCAGATGTTGCGAACACCCACCCAAACGTGAAACAGGAGGGCAATAATGACCGTGAAGGTCAGCATCTTCATCCATTGGGCCGAGAAAATACCCGCCCATTGCTCGTAGCCCACAGGGCCTTTGGTGAAGATAACTTGCGCCAGCAGCAACAAGGTAAAGAGCGCCATGAGCGCCGCGGTGATGCCCTGGCCCAGCCAGTCGCGAACACCATAGTGAGCACCAACAACGATGCGTTTGGAGCCGTAATTAACAGACATGATGTGCTCTTTCTTATTAGTAAAGGCCAAACAACTTGGCGCCAAGTACCAGCGTCAGGCCGATGCTCAGGGTGAGGGTGACGGCAGCAGACGACTTGCCAAATTCCTTGGTCACGGCGTCGTGACTGAGGTCCATCCACAAATGGCGGATGCCAGCAATGAAGTGGTGCAGGTAGGCCCAGATCAAGGCTAGTGCCACCAACTTCCAGAGGAAGCCAGGCAAGCCCAGCATGCCGACGTTAAAAGCCATTTTGAATTTGGCAAACGAAATTTCTGAGGAGATGGAGCTGTCAAACATCCAGATGATGAAGGGCATCAACAGAAACATGATGACGCCGCTGATACGGTGCAAGATGGAGACGATGCCAGCCAGCGGTAAGCGGTAGCTGGGCAAGTCGGTGAAGGCGTTGATATTGCGAAATTCGGGGCGCTTTTTCGCTGAACTTGTCGCTGATTCGGACATACTTGACTTTCTATATTTTGTGTAACCATTTGGTAACTCAGAAAACTGGCTACCGCGAAATTCTATTGCAATGCAGCATGAATCTGGACTTATGACCAAAATGGCCGAGTGTTTTAATAAAAAAAGCACCTTAAGTCATGCAATAAAGTAATGATGTCTTGTTTATGCCTTTGAGACTGACGCCAGGATTACAAATTATCCAGAGCGGCCAGCATGGCAGAAGCCGTGGCGCGAACGTCGCTTCTATCCTGGGCGTTCATCCGTTGTAGATTTTTGACCATCAAGGCGGTGCGCGGGTTTTTTTCAAAAGACTTCTCATGTTGGTCCAGGAAATTCCAGTAAAGGGTGGTCATGGGGCAGGCTTCGGGGCCTGTACGCAATTCGGGTTTGTAGGCGCAGCCTGTGCAGTAATTGCTCATGCGCTTCACATAGGCCCCGCTGGCGATGTAGGGTTTGGAGGTGAAGCGCCCACCGTTGGCAAACAAGGCCATGCCTGCCGTGTTGGGCAGCTCAACCCATTCCACCGCATCAACATAAACGCCCAGGTACCAGTCGCAGAGTTGCTGGGGTTTGATTTGCGCAGTGACGCCAAACATGCCGGTGATCATGAGGCGCTGGATATGGTGCGAGTAGCCGTTGTCCAGGGTTTGTGAAATGCAGTGGTGCATACAATTCATCCGGGTCTCGCCGGTCCAGTACCATTTTGGGAGCGCGTTTTGGTGGTTGAAGTGGTTGGCGGTCTTTAGATCCGGCATGTCGAGGTCGTAAACGCCCCTTATAAATTCACGCCATCCCAGAACTTGACGGATGAAGCCCTCGACGCTGGGTAAATCCAGGTCTCTTTCCCGATAAGCCGTTTCAGCTGCTTGAATAACTTCCAGTGGGTTGAGGAGTTTTAAGTTCAATGAGCTTGAAAGAAGCGCATGCCAGCCAAAGTCAAGCAGGGTCCACATAGCATCTTGGTGAGCGCCAAAGTGGGGCAGTCGATGCTCGATAAAGTCTTGCAGTGCAGCAAGTGCTTGTTCGCGCGTGACAGGCCAGTTGAACTGGGCGAGCTGACCTGGGTGGTCTGTAAACGTTTTCTCAACCAGCGTCATGACGTCTCGCGTCATGTGATCTTGAGCAAAGGTGAGCTTGGGGGGCAGGTCTTTGGGGCCGGCTTTGCCAAAACCCTTGCGGTTTTCGGCATCAAAGTTCCACTGCCCGCCGATGGGCTTATCGTCTTCCAGCAGCACCTTGTACTTCTGGCGCATGGTGCGGTAAAAATACTCCATGCGCAGGCTGGCAGACTTGCCCGCCCATTTTCTGAATTCTGGGAGGCTGCAAAGAAAGTGTTTGTCTTCGCGCCAAACCAGAGCTATTTTTTTGGCGGTGGGGTCTGTTTCAATGGTGTTCGAGGCTATTGAATCAATTGCCGCTTCCAACTGATGTCGAACCCGCAGGTCACCGGGTTCCACACCTATGACTTTAAGTGGCCGAAGCCGCTGCACAGTTGCAGCCAGTCCTTCGGCGAGTGTTTTGTCATTTTCTTTGTCCAAGGCGCGGTAATTAACGTGCCATCCACGCTGTCCCAACATCGCTGAAAAGTGACGCATGGCGGATAAAAACAAGGTGGTTCGCGCTTTGTGCGACCACACATGGGTGCTTTCTTCAAACGCCTCAACCATCAGAATCTGGTCTTGCAGGGGGTCAAAGCCATCAAATGCGGCGCTGGACTCATCTAGTTGGTCGCCCAAAATAAGGACGAGGTGACGACAGGGTTTAATTTGCATACTTTTCATTATGCTTAAAGACCGGTGAGTATGATTTCTACAGGGTTTAAGTCTTCAACTAAAAAAAGGAAGACCTCAAGGTACCTTGGGTTTGCTGCTGAGGTTGGGCGCCGAAGATTTTTGCTTGCGACAGGCGTCTGAGCAGTATTTGACTTCAGTCCAGTTCTTTTCCCAGCTTTTTCGCCAGGTCATTTCCCTTCCGCATGCGACGCACGGCTTGCTGGGTAGCGCTGCCTTATTGCCTTTGAATCCCACGACTCAACCCAAAGTGTTGTGGTAATGGTGTGTGTCGGTGCGGTAGTAACCACGCCGCAACTCCATAGGCACATCTTTGTAGGTGTAGGCGATGCGTTCAACACTCAGGAGTGGCGTTCCTCGCTCTATTTTTAATAGCTGCTCAAGGCCATTTAGTGCGGGTTCCGCTCGTATTTTCTCTTCAGCACGGACCATGCGAACATTGAACTCGGTCTCAAATAGAGCGTACATAGGGCCTTGGTAGTTGGCCAGTCTTTCGGCGGTCAGGCCCTTGAAGGGGGCGGCAGGTAGCCAGATGTCCTCCAAAATAGTCGGTGCGCCAGCAAAGCTTAAAACGCGGCGCACTTGAAGCACGGCATCGCCCGTGCGCAATGCCAGAGCGCGTGCCACATCGGCATTGGCGCGGGCGCGCCGGCATTCCACAATATCGCGTTGGGCGGGACCTTCGCTTCCGGGTGTTCCGGTGTCGGGCACTAGTTTTAGAAATCGAAACTGGGCTTGCTCGGTGGCGTGGGTGGCGACAAAAGTGCCTTTGCCTTGTCGGCGGTCCAGCAGGTTTTCAGCCGCTAACTCATCGATCGCTTTGCGAACAGTGCCTTGGCTGACACCAAAGCGGGTCGCGAGGTCTTTTTCACTGGGGATGGACTCACCGGGTTTCCACTCTCCAAGCCTCAAACTATTGAGGATGAGTCCTTTGATCTGCTGGTAAAGCGGACTGAAAGAGGGCGCAAGCGATTCGCCGGAGGCGGTGCTGGCATCCAAAGCGGGGTTGGCGTTGACGGGAGTAGAGTCAGTTGTTTGGAGCATAAAAAATTGAACCCAAGAGAGAATTGGGAACGAACCGAATCATATCTCTTCTATAAGACATAAGACATATTGACGGACTAGGGTTTTCCAGAGTAAACTTGCCGGCGTTATCTTGTGCCCAGTCAATTTGACTGGGTTTGCATTGGCACTTTTTTTCAACACTTCTGGAGTCTCACCATGAGCAAAAAGCCCGTCCGTGTCGCCGTTACAGGTGCAGCTGGTCAAATTGGTTATGCTATTCTTTTTCGCATCGCTTCGGGCGAAATGTTGGGTAAAGACCAGCCTGTGATTTTGCAGTTGCTTGAGGTTCCCATGGAGAAGCCTCAGCAAGCCCTGCAAGGGGTAATGATGGAGTTGCAAGACTGTGCCTTCCCTTTGTTGGTTGGTATGGAAGCCCACGGCGACCCCATGACTGCATTCAAGGATGTCGATTACGCCTTGTTGATCGGTTCACGTCCTCGCGGCCCAGGCATGGAGCGCGCCGAGTTGCTGGCCGTTAATGCCGAGATTTTCACGGCGCAAGGTAAAGCCCTGAACGCTGTGGCCAGCCGCGACGTTCGCGTGTTGGTGGTGGGTAACCCCGCCAACACAAACGCCTACATTGCCATGAAGAGCGCGCCTGATCTGCCACGCAAAAACTTCACCGCCATGCTGCGCTTGGACCACAACCGTGCCTTAAGCCAAATTGCGGCCAAGACCAACAAGCCTGTCGCTGACATCGAGAAATTGACTGTTTGGGGCAACCATTCCCCCACGATGTACGCTGACTACCGCTTTGCCACCATCAACGGTGAAAGCGTTAAGGACATGATCAACGACCAAGATTGGAACGCGAACACGTTCTTGCCTACCGTTGGCAAGCGAGGCGCAGCCATCATTGCCGCACGCGGCGTGTCGTCAGCAGCATCTGCTGCCAACGCGGCTATTGACCACATGCGCGACTGGGCGCTGGGCACCAACGGCAAGTGGGTCACGATGGGTATTCCTTCGGACGGCCAATACGGCATACCAAAAGACACCATGTTCGGCTTTGCCGTGACCTGCGAAGGTGGCGAGTACACCGTCGTGCAAGATCTGCCCGTGGATGCTTTCAGCCAGGAATGCATCAACAAAACGCTCAAAGAGTTGCAGGACGAGCAAGCCGGCGTTGCCCATTTGCTGTAAGAAAGCCGATCATCCCAGCTTGAGGCTGGGGTGCTAGGTTTGTCGATATGCAACACCCTCGCGACATACTTCTCGGCGCACAGTCCGCATCGGCTTCATTGCCGGTGTGCGACCACTACAGCGGTGTTGAGGTGCGGATGGTTAAAAGCCTTGCATTGCAGGCTGAAATGTCCCAAGAGTTTGGCGCTTGCGTTTTTGACGTGACGCTGGACTGTGAGGATGGCGCCCCTGTGGGGGGTGAAAAAGACCATGCACACATGGTTGTGGCCCTTGCCAATCAAGCGCAAGCCGCAAGTAAAAATAATGCGTTAATCGTGTCCCCGCGTGTAGCAGTGCGGGTTCACGCGGTGCACCACCCTTCGTTTGAGCAGGACGTCGAACTGATCGTGGGCGGCGCTGCAGCGGCTCTGTGCCATGTGATGATTCCCAAGGTTGAAACACTGGACGATGTGGTGCGTGCGGCCAAATGGGTGGACCAAGTGGCTGCCAAGACGGGTCGCCTAACGCCTTTGCCCCTGCATGTGCTGATTGAATCGCCGGCAGCGGTGCATAGCGCTTTTGAAATTGCAGCTCACCCGCGCGTTCAGTCGCTCAGCTTTGGGCTGATGGATTTTGTCTCCAGCCATGGCGGGGCTATTCCTGCCAGTGCGATGGGCCTGAGTTCAGGCCTCGCAGATTTGGGATTGGACCAGTTCTCACACCCCTTGGTGGTTCGTGCCAAGCTGGAAATTGCAGCTGCCTGCCATGCGCATGGCAAAGTGCCAGCGCACTGCGTCGTGACTGAATTTAATGACGCCATCTTGCTTTTGGCGGCTGCCAAGCAAGCCGCCCGCGCGTTGGGTTACACCCGCATGTGGAGCATTCACCCGGCCCAGATCAGGCCGATTCTTGAGGCTTTTGCCCCCTTACCTGCGGAAATTGAGCAGGCACTTACTATTTTGCAAGCTGCAGCGCAGGCTGACTGGGCACCGATCTCTTTTAAGGGTAAATTGCATGACCGGGCGAGTTACCGTTATTTTTGGCACCTGCTGGAGCGGGCTCACCAAACAGGCCGGCATCTTCCCGATGAGGCGCAAGCCTTTTTTAAAAGTTAATTTTTCCAGCGTGTGTTTCACCTAAGGATGATTGATGAAAAAACTGTTGCTATTGGCTTGCTTGATCTCGTTACCCGTTGTGACTTGGGCGCAATCAAAGACCAAATTGGAAAACGTAAACAAAGTGCCGTCCAAAAGTCGCCTGGAGGTCAAAACCAAGGCCAATCAAATGGCTGCCGGCATCAAGGCGGCTGAAACGGCCTTGACTCCTTCCGAGTTGGAAATTGCTTCAAGAGTGCATGTGGGCGAATTGCCATGCGAGTTGGGCGCGTTTGTGACATTGGCGGCTGACCCACAATCACCCGGCTATTTTGATGTCCACACCAAAACTCAAAAATACCGAATGTTTCCAGTGGAAACCAGCACTGGCGCTATTCGCCTGGAAGACCACAACGCAGGTGCCGTGTGGCTGCAATTGGCGAATAAATCGATGCTGATGAATCATAAGCTGGGCAAGCGCCTAGCCGATGCCTGCATGAACCCCGATCAGATCGTGGTGGCTGAGAAGATGCTGAAGAACCCAGCACCTGGTTTGCTGGATGTTGCCACCGAAGTTGCTACTAAATAAATAGCTTATTACGCTATCTGCGTATGGGTTAGAGCCATTTTTTGTTTAATTTAAAGGAGTTTTATGTTGCAAGCTTACCGTGCCCAAGTGGCTGAACGCGCCGCCCTTGGCATTCCCCCACTTCCGCTGTCTGCCAAGCAGACAGGCGAGGTCATTGAGTTGCTGAAAAATCCACCAGCTGGTGAAGAAGCTACTTTAGTGGACTTGATTACCTACCGCATACCGGCAGGTGTGGATGATGCTGCCAAGGTCAAGGCCAGCTACTTGGCAGCAGTGGCGTACGGCACTGAACAGTGCGCTCTGATCTCCCGCGTCAAAGCGACCGAATTGCTCGGCACCATGCTCGGGGGCTACAACATCAGCCCCATGATTGATTTGTTGGACGACGCCGTGACCGCCCAGGCCGCTGCCGGTGGCCTGAAGAAAACACTCTTGATGTTTGATCAGTTCCATGACGTCAAGGAAAAAGCCGACAAGGGCAACGCCCAAGCCAAAGCCGTAATGCAAAGCTGGGCCGATGCTGAATGGTTCACCTCACGCCCTGAAGTGCCCGCCTCCATCACCTTGACCGTGTTCAAGGTTGAGGGCGAAATCAACACCGACGATCTGTCCCCAGCGCCTGATGCGTTCAGCCGCCCTGACATCCCGATGCACGCACTGGCGATGCACAAAAACGCTCGCCCTGGTGTCGTGCCTGAAGAAGACGGCAAGCGCGGCCCGGTCAAATTTATCGAAGAACTCAAAGCCAAAGGCCATTTGGTGGCTTATGTGGGCGATGTGGTCGGAACCGGTTCCTCCCGTAAATCGGCCACCAACTCGGTGTTGTGGTTCACCGGACAAGACATCCCTTTTGTCCCAAACAAGCGTTTCGGCGGTGTGTGTCTGGGCAGCAAAATTGCCCCGATTTTCTACAACACCATGGAAGACTCGGGCGCTTTGCCTATCGAGTTGGACGTGAGCGCCATGAACATGGGCGACGTGGTGGAGTTGCGTCCCTATGACGGCAAAGCCATCAAAGACGGCAAAGTCATTGCTGAATTCACCGTCAAGAGCGATGTGCTGTTTGACGAAGTGCGCGCCGGTGGCCGCATTCCCCTGATCATTGGCCGTGGTTTGACCGCCAAAGCGCGTGAAGCCCTGGGCTTGCCTGTCAGCACGCTGTTTCGCTTGCCGCAAAACCCAGTGGACACTAAAAAAGGCTTCACACTGGCCCAAAAAATGGTCGGCCGTGCCTGCGGTTTGCCTGAAGGCCAGGGCGTGCGCCCTGGTACATATTGCGAACCCAAAATGACCAGCGTGGGTTCACAAGACACGACCGGCCCGATGACCCGTGACGAGCTGAAAGACCTGGCTTGCCTGGGCTTCAGCGCAGACTTGGTGATGCAGTCGTTCTGCCACACCGCTGCTTACCCCAAGCCCGTGGACGTGAAGATGCACCACGAGTTGCCAGACTTCATGAGCACCCGCGGTGGCGTGCCTTTGCGCCCAGGTGACGGCATCATCCACAGCTGGTTGAACCGTATGTTGTTGCCTGACACCGTGGGCACGGGTGGTGACAGCCACACCCGCTTCCCGATTGGCATCAGCTTCCCCGCTGGTTCTGGTCTGGTGGCCTTCGGTGCCGCCACCGGTGTGATGCCTTTGGACATGCCCGAGAGTGTGTTGGTGCGCTTTAAAGGCAAGTTGCAGCCCGGCGTTACGCTACGCGATTTGGTCAATGCCATTCCTTTGTACGCCATCAAGGCCGGCTTGTTGACCGTGGCCAAGCAGGGCAAGATCAATATTTTCTCTGGCCGCGTGCTTGAGATTGAAGGCTTGCCAGACCTCAAGGTCGAGCAGGCGTTTGAGTTGAGCGATGCCTCTGCCGAGCGTAGCGCCGGTGGTTGCACCGTGCACCTGAACAAAGAGCCCATCATCGAGTACATCAACAGCAACATCACCATGTTGAAGTGGATGATTGCCGAAGGTTATTCGGATGTGCGCACCATCAAGCGCCGCATTGCCGCGATGCAAGCTTGGTTGGCTGATCCCCAGTTGCTCAAAGGTGATGCTGATGCCGAGTATGCTGCTGTGATCGAGATTGATTTAGCTGATATTTTGGAGCCCATCGTGGCGTGCCCGAACGACCCGGACGATGTGAAAACATTGTCTGATGTGGCGGGAGCCAAGATTGACGAAGTATTCATTGGTTCTTGCATGACCAATATCGGCCATTTCCGCGCAGCCTCAAAACTGCTTGAGAACAAGCGTGACATCCCCGTTAAATTGTGGATGGCGCCGCCGACCAAGATGGATGCCAAGCAATTAAGCGAAGAAGGCCACTACGGCGTGCTTGGCTCCGCCGGTGCCCGCATGGAAATGCCGGGTTGCAGCTTGTGCATGGGCAACCAGGCTCAGGTGAAAGAGGGCGCAACTGTGTTCTCCACCTCAACTCGTAACTTCCCCAACCGTTTGGGTAAAAACAGCTTTGTGTATTTGGGCAGTGCTGAACTGGCCGCTATTTGTTCTAAATTGGGTCGTATTCCGACCAAAGAAGAGTACATGGCCGACATGGTGGTGCTCACAGCCGCCAGCGACAAGGTCTATCAGTATTTGAATTTTGACAAGGTTCAGGACTACATGGACGCAGCTGCGACCGTCTAAGCCCACTGGCACTTTTCTCAGCACGACTGTTTCAAGTCGTCGCTGAGTATGGTTCCAAAAAACGCCCTGCAGCGTCGTGTTGCAGGGCGTTTTTTTATGGTCATGCGATGGGCAGCGCTGTTTATTTGATATTTCGAAGCGCCTGTCGCCACGCAGTTTGTAACGCTGGGCAGGCGGTTAAACTTCCACAAGTCACTTTACTGTCAAATTTCTGACTTATAAATTTTGGAGTCCGCCATGATTTTTGGCAAGTTGTTGCCTCGAGAAAGCAATTTTTTTGAGATGTTCAATCAGCACGCTGATCGTATTGTTGAAGCCGCTCACGCTTTTTCTCATCTAGTTGCTAATTACAACGATGTGGCTTTGCGGGAAAAATACAACCAGGACGTGGACAATGCCGAGCATGCCGCTGACCGCGTCACGCATGAAGTTAACAAAGCTCTCCACAGGACCTTCATCACGCCCATTGACCGTGAGCAAATCCATGGCCTCATCAACACGATGGATGACGTGGTCGACCTGATTCAGGACTCCGCAGAGACCATGGCGCTGTATGACGTGCGCCACATGACCGACGATATCAAGCGTTTGACTGAACTAAGCGTCAAGTGCTGCGAGCGCCTGCGTGACGCCGTCAAATTACTCGACAAAATCGCTGACCCCAGCACCGCAGAAGCCGCGCTCAAGACCTGCGAAGAAATTGACAAGCTCGAAAGTGATGCCGACCGCGTGATGCGTGGTGCCATGAGCAAACTGTTTCGGGAGGAGCCTGATGTTCGAGAAGTCATCAAGCTCAAAGCCATCTACGAATTGCTTGAGACGATCACCGACAAGTGCGAGGACGTGGCAAATCTGATCGAGGGCGTCATCCTCGAAAACTCCTAATTCTCGAAAGTCGACAGATATGCAAACCGTACAAACGGCACTGTGGATAGTCGTCATGCTGGTGGTGCTGGCGATCTTGTTCGACTTCATGAATGGCTTTCATGATGCGGCCAACTCCATTGCCACCGTCGTGTCTACTGGGGTTCTCAAGCCGGGTCAGGCCGTGCTTTTTGCTGCTTTTTTCAATGTCATTGCCATTTTTGTATTTCATTACAGCGTGGCCGCTACGGTAGGCAAGGGCATTGTTCAACCCGGCATTGTGGATACCCATGTCGTATTTGGTGCCTTGGTGGGGGCCATTACCTGGAATTTAATCACCTGGTATTACGGTATTCCCAGTAGTTCATCACATGCGCTGATTGGTGGCATCGTAGGCGCAGTCCTGGCCAAGTCGGGGGCCAGCGCCTTGATATCAGGCGGCATTCTGAAAACGGTTGCATTTATTTTCATCTCTCCTATGCTGGGGTTTTTGCTGGGGTCCATGATGATGGTTCTGGTGGCTTGGGTGTTCAGACGCGCCAGACCGTCTCGCGTGGACAAATGGTTCAGGCGCTTGCAGTTGGTATCTGCCGGTGCCTACAGCTTGGGGCACGGCGGTAACGATGCTCAAAAAACCATCGGCATTATCTGGATGCTGTTAATTGCGACTGGTTACGCATCTGTAGCCGATACAGCGCCTCCAACTTGGGCGGTTGTAAGCTGCTACCTTGCCATTGGTGCGGGCACCATGTTTGGGGGCTGGCGTATTGTCAAGACTATGGGGCAAAAAATTACCAAGTTAAAACCGGTTGGTGGCTTTTGTGCTGAAACGGGTGGTGCCATCACCCTGTTTATGGCCACGGCGATTGGCGTGCCCGTGTCCACCACGCATACGATCACTGGCGCTATCGTGGGCGTAGGGTCCGTACAGCGCGCAAGCGCTGTGCGCTGGGGTGTTGCTGGTAATATTATTTGGGCCTGGATCTTCACCATCCCCGCCAGCGCCTTTGTGGCGGCTGTCGCCTATTGGGTCAGCATTCAGCTTTACTGATGACAAACGACCCGCAAAAAAGCCAGTAGCTTTCGCAGCTACTGGCTTTTTTATTGAGAAATTTTCCGTGCTTCTTCGACCTGGTTTTCAAAATACGTTTGAAAACTAAACACGATACTGCTCATCAAGATGGTGGTGCCGATAAGCAGCGCCACAGCCATGGCGCCCACAGTCATCCAGTTGGTTTGACCGGGTTCAGCGTCCACTGGCGCTGATGGGTTAAAGCGCGCATTCCACTTTTCAGGGGCCATTAGTCCGTAAACGATCGCGTTCAGGGCGCACGCTGCAATGGTGAATCCTAAAACAGGGACCAAAATCCAGCCTAAGGGATCATCCACGCCGTTGGTTTTCATTCGCGCAAAACCATAAACCCCCAAGGCGGTTGGCAGGGGCAATAACCAGCCGATGAGGTCGTCTCTTCCAAATAAATAAAAGCGGTGCAAGCCAACAGGGCCGCCGAAAAATGCAAGCCATGCGGCAGTGGTTTTGTTTTTCATGGCTCTATTATGTTTGCGGTGCGCAGGTGTCTCCCCATCCCAGGGCTTTGTCCATCATGACGACATCCAGCCACCGGTCAAATTTCCAGCCGCAGGATTTGAGCGTACCAACATGATCAAACCCCACTGAGTGGTGAACGCCGATTGAGGCTGCATTGGCTGAGTCGCCAATGACTGCAATCAACTTTCGAACGCCTGCCTCTTCAGCTTGGGCCATAAGTTCTGTTAAGAGCAAGCGTCCTAAGCCCTTGCCATTCGCCTCAGGCGCCAGGTAAATGGAGTCCTCGGCTGAAAAACGGTAAGCGGGCCGCGGTTTAAACCAATTGCAGTAGGCAAAGCCCAGAACGACGTCTCCATCAACCGCGACCAAGTAGGGCAAGCCCTTGCTCAAAACATCTTCCCTTCGGGCGCGCATGTCGTCAGATGTGGGCGGGGTGACTTCGAAAGTACCGGTTCCATGCAGCACGTGGTGGGCATAAATAGCGGTAATGGACGGGATATCTTCTGATCGGCTTGGGCGTATGAGGGTCATAAAAATTGAAAACGTTATAATGTGAGGCTGTCTAGTGTGTCGCTGACCGGGTGGTCATTGCGCGTGTCTCAATGCTAGATTAAATACTGAATTACTTGGCGGAAATAAACTTCCGCCACCCAAAGGATAAATCATGGTCGTTATTCGTCTCGCACGCGGTGGTGCAAAAGCTCGCCCTTTCTTCAATATCGTTGTGGCTGACAAGCGCACCCGTCGTGATGGTCGTTTCATTGAGCGTATTGGTTTCTACAACCCCAGCGCCACTGTGAACGAAGAAAGCATCCGTATTGCCCAGGATCGTTTGACCTACTGGAAAAGCGTTGGCGCACAGGCATCTCCCACTGTGGAACGCCTGATCAGCCAAGCCG
>CAIMHL010000065.1 GCA_903840825.1 uncultured beta proteobacterium | reverse complement strand
GCTGTGGGCCTTGGCGTGATGCGGTCCACCATCGCATTGGGGCAGGTAGTTTGGGTGCTAACCCAGGCCAGTAAAGCCGGCTCATCCAGCAGCGCGATGAACTGCAAGAGCCCGGCGCGGGCACGGTCGCCGTTGTGGCGCAGGTTGTCGCAGTTGAGCAGCGTCACGGGGCCGGCTTGTGC
The DNA here is from genome assembly GCA_903840825.1 of uncultured beta proteobacterium. Classification (GTDB taxonomy): domain Bacteria; phylum Pseudomonadota; class Gammaproteobacteria; order Burkholderiales; family Burkholderiaceae_C; genus Rhodoferax. Next base: position 1,532 of record CAIMHL010000065.1, on the reverse strand, counting down.
CTGCATTCTGGCCCGCAAAATGGCCGTTAGCGCCCCATAAATAGTGCGGCCTGCCAAGCCCTTGCGGGCAGCGTCCAGGTCAGCATCCAGGTCGGGGAAGCTCAGGTCAAGCTGGTTTTTGGTGTCAATGTAGTAGCCCGCCTCGGTGACGGTGAACGAGATGATGCGGGTTAGCGGGTCGGCTCCAATGCGGGTGAGCCCGCTCAAGTGCGCGTCAAAGGGCACCACCTGCGCCAGTGCGGTGATGCGGGTGTAGGTGCGCTCACCTTGCGGGGTGACGGTCTCCAGCGTGTAGGCGCCGTTTTGGGCGATCAGCGCGTCAATGGTGTCAAGCATGTCGGGGCGGATATTGCCCCCGGCCAAGGCCCAGCGACGGTCGCCTTGTTGCTGCAACTGGTGCACATACACCGCCTGATGGGCGCGGTGAAACGAGCCCAAACCGAGGTGGAGCATCGTGAATGGAGGGGTGTGCGGAGATTCGGTGGTGTGCATGGTGGGGCTATCTGGGATCAGTCAGGTAAAAAGTGGGGGCGGGGTCAGTGCGCCAATGCCTGGCGGGTATGGCCGGTGCGGGTCATGCGCCCCAGCGCGTCAAACAAGTGCGCGGCGTCCGCGTCAATCTGCACGCCCACCGCATCACCGGCCCGCAAAAGGCTGCGCTCGTTAAGCCGTGCCACCAACTGGGCGCCCTGTGGGGTGCTGACGTAGACCAGCGTCTCCGCGCCCAAGGCCTCCACCAAATCCACCGTGGCATTCACCAGCCCTTGGCCGGGCGCGCACAGCGTGAGGTTTTCCGGGCGCAAGCCCGCACAACCGCCTGCCGCCACGGGCAAGCCACACACCGACGCCAAGGCGGGCATTTGGTCGAGGGTCACCATGTTCATGGGCGGCGTGCCGATGAACTGGGCCACAAACTGGTTGGCCGGACGGTCATACAGCTCAAGCGGCGTGCCCACTTGCTCAATCTGGCCATCGCGCAGCACCACCACGCGGTCGGCCAGGGTCATGGCTTCGACCTGGTCGTGGGTGACGTAAATGGTGGTGGCCCCCAGCTCCCGGTGCAGCTTGGCAATCTCAATACGGGTCTGGCCGCGCAGTGCGGCATCTAGGTTGGAGAGTGGCTCGTCAAACAAAAACACCTTGGGCGCACGCACAATGGCGCGGCCAATCGCCACCCGCTGGCGCTGCCCACCGGACAGCTCTTTGGGGGTGCGGTGCAGGTAGTCGGTGAGGTTCAAAATTTGAGCGGCACGGCCTACTTTCTCGGCAATGATGGCCGCATCGACCTTGGCCAGCTTGAGGGCAAAGCTCATGTTCTCGAACACGCTCATGTGCGGGTACAGCGCGTAGCTCTGAAACACCATCGCCAAGTCGCGCTTGCTGGACGCTAAGTGCGTGATGTCGCGGCCCTCCAACTGGAGGGCGCCCGCATCAATATTTTCCAGGCCGGCAATCAGGCGCAACAGCGTGGATTTGCCACAGCCCGAGGGGCCGACAAACACCACAAATTCACCTTGCTTGATGTCAAGGTC
>CAIMHL010000064.1 GCA_903840825.1 uncultured beta proteobacterium | reverse complement strand
TTACTTTTGGTGCCGGTGGTTCTACCCAAGAAGGTACATTCAATACCGTGAGAGAAATTCTGAGTGAGGGCGTCAGCGCTGCCTCGCATTTCTCTTGCATTGGTGCTACTCGCGCCACTGTGCGTGAACAGTTGGCAACACTTAAATCCATGGGTGTTAAACGCCTGGTGGCTTTGCGCGGTGATTTGCCAAGTGGTTACGGAGCTGGCGGAGAGTTTCACTACGCGAGCGATCTAGTGGAATTTATACGGGCTGAAACGGGCGATGACTTCCATATTGAAGTGGCCGCCTATCCCGAGATCCACCCTCAGGCTAAATCCGCCATCAGCGACCTGCAGGCGTTTGCCGCTAAAGTCAATGCGGGGGCAGATTCAGCCATTACCCAGTACTTTTACAACTCAGACGCCTATTTTCGGTTTCTGGAAGACACGGATGCGCTGGGGCTGCGCGTTCCCGTCGTGCCCGGCATCATGCCGATCACCAGTTCCACACAACTCATGCGTTTCAGTGACGCCTGTGGTGCGGAAATTCCGCGCTGGATTCGATTGCGTCTGCAAAGCTATGGCGATGACACCGCTTCCATTAAGGCCTTTGGCCTCGATGTTGTGACCGACCTTTGTGAGCAACTACGCGCTGGCGGTGCTCCAGGCGTGCATTTTTACAGCATGAACCAGAGTGTGGCCACGCTGGAGATTTGCAGTCGCCTAGCTCAGTAGACTTTAGTGTGACCCGCCACATTTAGCAGAAGCCCGCAGCCGCGGGCTTTTTTTTTGGATGACGGCCTGAAAATAAAACCCTGAGTTGGCATGAAATAAATGCCCATTTGTTGATGCGGGCGCAAAGTAGTTTGGCGCACTAGAAATTAAGATTTTGACAATCAAAACGGATGTCACTACTTGTTTTTATGAAAATACTTCTGACGGGCGCAGCCGGGTTTATTGGAATGCATACAGCCAAGCGTTTGTTGGCAAGAGGTGACGAGGTAATCGGGCTAGACAACCTGAACGACTACTACGACGTCAATCTCAAAAAAAACAGACTTCTCAAACTGTCAGAGTCGAAGAATTTCACATTCGTCAAAATCGATTTGACCGATGATCGAAATGTAAAAAAACTCTTTGAGGAAGAAAAATTTAACGCAGTGGTGCATCTCGCAGCACAAGCAGGGGTGCGTTACTCACTGACCCATCCACAGGCCTATATCAGCAGCAATGTGGCGGGGTTTTGCAACATTCTGGAAGCCTGCCGTTGTCACCCCATTGAGCACTTGGTCTATGCTTCTAGCTCCAGCGTGTATGGGGGCAACACTAAGCTACCGTTTGCTGAGCAGGACAGCGTAGACCATCCGGTCAGTCTCTACGCTGTGACCAAAAAAACCAACGAATTGATGGCTCATACCTACAGCCATTTGTACAAGTTACCTACTACAGGCTTGAGATTTTTCACAGTGTATGGCCCTTGGGGTAGACCTGATATGGCCTTGTCCCTGTTTACCCAGGCCATCCTGTCAGGTGAGGCGATTCGTGTTTACAACTACGGGAAAATGCGGCGTGATTTCACCTATGTGGACGACATTGTGGAGGGAGTCTTACGCGTACTTGATCGCCCACCCCGAACAGATTCGACACCCTACAAAATATTCAATATTGGGAATAACAAACCCGTCGAGTTGCTCGATTTTATTGCGTGCCTTGAAGAGGCGCTTGGCAAGCGTGCTACCAAAGAATTTCTACCCTTGCAGGATGGCGATGTTCCTGAAACCTATGCCGATACGCAGGCGCTGAATCAATGGGTTGGTTATGTCCCGTCAACAGAAATAAAAAAAGGGATAGGAAAATATGTGGACTGGTACCGGGCGTATTACGGCGTCTGAGCCCTTCAAATGTGTAACAAGTTTGTAACTGTCTTGCGCATTCTCAATTTATTTTTAGAGGATGAAGGCAAACTTAAAAACATCAAAAATAGTCTTAAACGATTGAAATACGCTGAGGATTAAATAGTGAAAAGAGTTGTAAAAAAAGTAGCCCAATGGGTCGGATTTTTTGTCGTTCTCGGAATGCTGGGTGCCTGTAGCAGTATTTCAAAATCCTATCCGCCTGCGCCAGTCACAGCTTTGCCCAGTGACTATAACTACATTGTGGGTGCCGGAGACACGCTCAATATTATTGTTTGGCGAAATCCTGAATTGTCGATGTTGGTACCAGTTCGGCCTGACGGTAAAGTCACGACGCCTCTGGTTGATGAACTGGTAGCTCAAGGAAAAACAACAACCGAGATAGCCCGAAGTGTTGAAAAAGAGTTGTCAAAACTGGTGCGAGATCCGGTGGTAACCATCATTGCAACCAACTTTATAGGTCCCTATAGTGAACAAATTAGAGTGATTGGTGAAGCTACCAGACCTCAAGCGTTGGCCTATAAAAAAAATATGACGATGCTTGATGTGATGATTGCAGTGGGCGGGCTCACCGACTTTGCAGATGGCAATGCAGCCTCCATCACACGAGCCTCTGAGGGGGAGAAGCGCTACTCGGTGCGACTAAAAGACTTGGTCAAAGGGGGCGATATATCAGCCAACGTTGAGGTCAAACCCGGTGATATTTTGATCATCCCGCAGGGTTGGTTTTAAACAGGTCGGCTGACCTTTTGGCCCGCTGCCTGATGAAGGCCGTGCGATGTTCGACAACTGTCTAAAAAGTAAAACCCGATGGATGAGTTAATTGCTGAGATAAGCACGGTAGTCCGTGGCATGTGGCGGCACCGGTGGATGGGCTTAATCGTGGCGTGGATCGCGACCGTGGTGGGCAGCACTGTTGTGATGTCAGTACCCGATAAGTACGAGGCAACAGCTCGAATTTTCGTGGATACGCAATCCATCTTGAAGCCCTTGATGTCTGGCCTTGCCGTGCAACCCAATGTCGATCAGCAAGTGGTGATGCTGAGCCGCACCCTGATCAGCCGCCCAAATGTTGAAAAATTAATCAGGATGGCTGATCTTGATTTGAAAATATCGTCAAAGAGTGAGCAAGAAGCGCTGATCGACACTTTGATTAAGACGTTGGAAATAAAAACAGTCGGACGGGACAATCTCTATGTGCTCTCCTACCGTGACAACAGTCCAGATAAGGCAAAGAAAGTCGTTCAGTCCTTGGTTTCAATTTTTATTGAATCAAGTATGGGTGATTCCCGTAAGGACTCTAGAAATGCACGTAAATTCATTGATGAACAGATCAAAACTTATGTGGTCAAGTTGGAAGAGGCTGAAGCCCGATTGAAGGCTTTCAAGCTTCGCAACATGGAGCTACAAAATGTTGAAGGCTTGGACATGACAGAGCAAATGAGTCAAGTGGCGAACCAGCTCAGCCAAGCGCGACTGGAGCTTCGTGAGGCAGAAAACGCCCGTGATACCGCCAAGCGACAGTTGAACCAAGAGCGCTTGCAAGCGCAAGACCCGACCTTAAGTGGTTTGCTCCAGGAGTCCAACCTGTCTGTGGCAACCCCAGAAATTGACGGCCGCATTGAGCTTCAAAGGCGCACGTTGGACGGCCTACTTCAGCGTTTCACAGAGCAGCACCCTGATGTGGTCAACACAAGACGTTTGATCAAAGAGCTTAGCGAAGTGAAAAAAATAGAAGTATCAGGTTTGCGAAAAATGGCGTTGGAAAATCCGACATCCTCCTTAACCAGTAGTTTGATGCAGCAAGAACTCAATCGTATTGTCGCCACCACGGAGGTGCAGGTGGCCACTCTGAGAACCCGAGTTGCTGAGTACGCATCCCGTATGAACAGGGCGCGTGAATTGATGAAGACAGCCCCACAAATTGAAGCAGAGCAGGCTCAGTTGAACCGTGACTATGACGTCAACAAGAAAAACTATACCGACTTGGTCACGAGAAGAGAGTCTGCTGCCTTGACAGGTGACTTGGAAAGCGTTGCGGGATTGGCGGATTTCAGATTAATTGATCCGCCTAGAGCTTCACAAAAACCAGTTGCTCCAAACCGTCTTCTGCTACTGCCTGTCGCTTTGCTCATTGCGCTGGGTTTGGGCGCGCTGACGACTTTTTTAGCCAGTCAATCACGCGCAGTATTTTTTGACAGCCGCTCATTAAACCAAGCGCTGGGTTTGCCTCTCCTTGGCATGGTGAATCGGGTGATGAGTGATCAAGAAATAGTGAGTGAAAAAAGAGAATTAAGAAATTTTGCATTTGCGACAACGGCTTTGTTTGTTGTATTTTTTACAGGCATGCTGGTGCTGTCATTTGTCACAGATGGGGCTAAATAACTATGAGTACTCTGATTGAATTAGCCGCTCAGCGCTTAGAGAAACTTCGGCAAGCCGGCGTTGTGTTGGAGCCCGCGCTTGAGGTCGCCCATCAGATGAATCAGCCCGATGAGGCGCCATCAGGCAATACTGACAGTAGCAACCTTTCGCGTTGCGTTGAAATTGACTTTGAAGCCCTCAAAAAAGCAGGCATTGTGAGTCCGCATGCTGCGCGATCAAATATTGCAGACCAGTACCGCGTGATTAAACGCCCCCTAATCAGCAACGCTACAGGTAAAGGTGCTGCGAAGATTGAAAATGGCAATCTCATCATGATCACCAGTGCTCTGCCCGGGGAGGGGAAAAGTTTTACCGCACTCAATTTGGCGATGAGTATGGCCACAGAGTTGGATTACACCGTGATGCTGGTAGATGCCGATGTGGGGCGCCCCTCCATCATGAATATGCTGGGACTGCCTGCAAGCGCTGGGTTGTTGGATTTAATTGCGGATGAAACGCAGGATGTCTCCAGCGTGTTGTTAAGAACCAATATTGACAAGCTGACTATTCTTCCCAGTGGAACTGCGCACCCAAGAGCAACAGAATTGCTGGCCAGCGATGCCATGGTACGTTTGCTCAGTGGTATGGCTAAGCGATACGCAGATCGCATCATTATTTTTGATTCTCCCCCTCTTTTGGCCGCAACAGAATCCCGGGTTCTTGCCAGCGCAGTAGGCCAAGTGGTCATGGTGGTGTGTGCGCAAAGAACCCTACAAGCAGACGTGCGCCAAGCCTTGGACATGATCGCGCTTTGTCCTGTCAAGTTGATGCTACTCAATCAGGTGCGTGCGAGTGCCAAGGCATCGTATGGCTATGGCTACGGCTACGGGTATGGCTATGAAAAGCTAAAAGCCTGATATGCGCAGAGCCCATGACAAGGAACACGTCCGACAGGTGCTGGTTGCAGGCCCGTGTGCTTGCTTGGTGGTTACTTTTTCAATCCTGCAGATGCTGATGTCCACGAGTGCTCGGGGTCAAGAACTGATGGGCGATGCGCTGCCCGCCAGGGCATTTGAGGTGAAACCAAGACTTTCTCTCAGTGAGACGTGGACCAATAACGTTCAAGCGGGCAATGTCGTTGGTTCGTCGGATCAAATCACGGAAATCTCTCCCGGAGTTCAGATAAGGGCTGAGTCCAGTCGCCTTCAAGCTTATCTCGACTATGCGCTCAACAAACTCCACTATGCACAAACCAAGAGCTCTGATCGCCTTCAAAATTCCTTGAATGCCTTTGGAACATTAGAGGCGATAGAGAAATTTTTATTTATAGATGTAAGCGCGACGATTGCACAGCAATCAATCTCTGCGTTGGGCACGCAATCAGTCATCGAGTCATCAATCAATTCAAATCAAACGGAAGTAGCCAACTGGCGGGTATCGCCCCGTATTCAAGGTCGTTTGGCCAACATAGTCAACTATGAAGCACGCTGGAGCAGAACGCTCGTTGACAGTAAGTCGGACTTGCGATCAGGCCTTGGGCAGACCGATTGGCTTGCCCGGCTAAGTGGCGATACGCCCCTACAAGGGCTAGGCTGGACGCTTGACAGTAGCCGTCAAACAGTTGGTTTCACTGAAGGGCGTACTACAGAAGCAGACCTGTATTTGTTGGGATTGGGTTATTTACTCACGCCCCAATTTAGTCTCTCGGCAAACATTGGCGTGGAATCAAGCAATTACGCGAGTGAGGCAAAAGAAAACTTCACCAGCCGGGGGCTTGGCTTCAGCTGGCGCCCATCAGACCGAACGACCCTGTCAGGCAGCACAGATCAACGGTCTTTTGGACGCACCCACCGGCTGGACTTGGCCCACCGTACTGGGCGTACCGCTTGGAAGTTATCTGACGCTCAAAGTACCAGTGCCACGCCGGGCCAGTCCTTACAGGGCAGCATTGGTTCGGTTTATGACATTTTATTCAGTCAGTTTGCATCAATTGAACCCAATCCAACTGCCCGAGCACAACTGGTTAATGCTTACTTACAGGTCAATAACTTGAGTCCGAATACGCGGGTGCTGACGCCATTCTTAAGCGCTGCTCAAACATTAAGTCGACAGCAGGACGTGCTCTTTGCGCTCTTGGGTGTACGCAGTACTTTGACGTTTATAGCATCACAAACCAAGAGCCAAAGGCTTGACACCTTGTCAGTGGCGCAGGATGACTATTCCACGCTAACTCAAATTAAGCAGCAAGGCTTCAGCATCAACTTCAGCCACCGATTAGCGCCCGACATGAGCATGAGCGTTCTTGGCTCAATGCAAAAAATAGGCGGTACTGATGGAAGCAGTGGCGAGAGAACAAGCCTTCTAAGTTTAAATTTGACCCAGAGTTTGGCAAAAAACGCGACCATTTCAAGCACTTGGCGACACGTTAAAACCCATGGCGCATCAGAACCAACGCGGGAAACAGCGCTTACCTTCAACATTAATGTGTTGTTCTAGCCATGTATGAAAATTTTTACGGTTTAGCAAGTAAACCATTTCAGCTTAATCCAGACCCCAATTTTTATTTTGGAAGCAAGCAGCACAGCCGTGCTAAAGCTTATCTCGATTACGGCGTGCAGCGCAGCGAAGGCTTCATTGTGATCACGGGCGAAGTTGGCGCGGGCAAAACTACCTTGGTGCGCGGTTTACTTGAGAGTTTGGATGCTGGAAAAACCATAGCCGTTCATTTGGTTACCACGCAAGTTGATGCGGAGGATATTTTGAGGCTGGTGGGGGCTGCCTTTGGTGTGCCTGTTGTAGGCGCCTCAAAAGCCGATGTTTTGATGGCGTTGGAGGCATACTTGGTGAACCAGGCTCGACTGGGTAAGCGTTGTTTGCTGGTTGTGGATGAAGCCCAAAACCTGTCTTTACGCGCTGTTGAAGAGCTTCGAATGCTTTCCAACTTTCAATTTGAAACTCAAGCGTTATTACAAACTTTCCTGATTGGCCAACCAGAATTTCGGTCAATTTTGCAAAACCCGAATATGCACCAACTGCGTCAAAGAGTGACGGCCTCATGTCATATTGGTCCCTTGGATGGCGCTGAAACCCGCGACTACATTGAGCACCGCTTGAAACGTGCAGGTTCAAGCGGTCAGCCTGGCTTCAGTATTGAGGCATTCGAAGCAATATTTAATGAAAGCCACGGGATTCCTCGGCGAATAAACTTTGTGTGTGATCGCCTTTTGCTCTATGGGTTCTTGAGTGAAAAGACTCACTTTGAAGTAGACGATGTCAATGAAATTGTTCGTGAAATGCACGAAGAAAACCCTGTAGCTCCAAACCGACCCACTCAGGACTATTTGGTCACGGAGGGCGTGGCGGTCGAAGAGTTTTCACCGGTGACCTTGGACAGCGACTTGGCTGCTGCCCTACGCCACAAGATCGACAGCCTTGGGTCTGAGCAATCTGACGCAAGATTGCGGCGCCTTGAAGGCAGTGTGCTACGCCTGGAGCGGATCAATCTAGAAATTTTAAGCATGCTGAAAAAAATATTTTCCGTGGCTGACAGTCAAAGTAGAGAAACATCGCCATGAAAGTACCCAGCTATTCAATCCACTCTGAGTCGGTACTTCAACCTATTATTTTCGTAGTGGGTGCCCGCCCAAATTTTGTAAAGATAGCCCCCTTGCTACGCGCCATGTCAGCGCACCAAACCTCTGTCGCTTCTTATCTCGTGCACACAGGTCAGCACTACGACAAGAATATGAATGATCAGTTTTTCAAAGACCTTCATTTGCCCGATCCCAACATTAATCTGAATGTGGGTTCTGGGAGTCATGCTGCACAAACAGCTGAGATTATGAAGCGTTTCGAGCCTGTAGTTGACGACCTAAAGCCTTCGTGTGTGGTGGTGGTGGGAGATGTGAATTCAACTTTGGCTTGTGCCTTGGTAGCTGTCAAAAAAGGTGTTCCTGTTGCGCATGTTGAAGCGGGTCTGCGTAGCTTTGACCGCTCCATGCCCGAAGAAATAAACCGCATTCTGACCGATCAAATTTCTGATCGTCTCTACACCACCGAGCGGTCTGCGCAAAGCAACCTATTGCGTGAGGCCATTCCGGCAGAAAGGGTTTTCTTTGCAGGGAATGTCATGATTGATTCAGTCCAATTTAACCGTTCATCCACTCGATCTGTAAACCTTATTCTTGCGGCTGCTGGCATTGATCCTGAACTTTTTATGCTGGTCGCAGGTTATGGTTTGGTGACCTTGCATCGACCCTCTAACGTCGATGACCCAGAAATTCTGGCGAAATTAATGGCTGTTTTAGTTGAAGTTTCGCAAAGTCTACCCTTGGTCTTGGTGCTTCATCCTCGAACCCAAAGCCAACTGGTTCGTTTTGGTTTATTGTCCGTGATCAATACAGGCCGCATGGTGGTGCTGCCAGCACAAGGCTACCTAGATATGTTGAGTCTTCTTGGTGCGGCTAAAGTGGTGTTGACAGACTCCGGTGGTTTGCAGGAAGAAACGACAGCCTTAGGAGTGCCTTGTCTGACCCTGCGAAGCAGCACAGAGCGTCCGATTACCCTTGAGCAAGGAACCAATACCCTGGTGGGACTTGACCGAGAATTGATTTTGTCAAATTTAGTCGCTGTACTCAGAGGTGAGGGTAAAAAAGGGTGCATGCCCGAACTTTGGGATGGATGTGCCGCCGAGCGCATCGCGACCGATTTGTTCCAGTGGCTGTCGCAAGCCACACCACGCTCTCTGACGGCTTAAGCGTATGAAAAAAGGAGCGCCTCAAGTTAGAAATATCATGACGATTGACGTCGAAGATTATTTTCAAGTGTCTGCGTTTTCACCCTATATTGCACGCGCTGAATGGGCAGAATGCGAGTGTCGTGTTGAGCGCAATGTGTCAATAATTCTTCAATTACTAGCTGATCGCCAAATAAAAGCAACTTTTTTTACCCTGGGTTGGATTGCAAAGCGATACCCCCAGTTGATCCAAAAAATTGTGTATGAAGGGCATGAAATAGCCAGTCATGGTTTCGGTCATGGCCGTGTATCGGATCAAACG
>CAIMHL010000063.1 GCA_903840825.1 uncultured beta proteobacterium | reverse complement strand
AGCGCCTCCACGGCTCCGGCCGATCGCCTGAACGATGCGCTGCTCTTCCCCAACCCCTACCGCCCCGAGTTTCGCGGACCATGGACCATAAACGGATTGGCAGACAACTGCTACGTCAAGGTGACGACCACCGACGGGCGCCGGGTTTCAGAGGGCTTTGCTTCGGGAGGCCAGTTCGTTTGGGATACCCTCGACCCCGAAGGCAGCCCGGTTGCGAGCGGACTCTACCAGTTTTGGATCAACGACCCCATGGGCGCCCAAGTGCGCGTGCTGCAGGGACTGCTGGTTCGGCCCTAAATGGAACTTCAGGCACAGCCCGCCCTGGTCCTGGGTCGCACCCGTCAAGGCGACCGCGCACTGGTGATTCGTCTCTGGCTGCGCGAGACGGGGCCTTGGTCGGCCTACATTCCCAACGCGCGCTCTTCGTCGGGCGGATTCTGGCCCGCCATGGCCCAGCCCCTAACGGCGCTGGAGGTCGTTCCGGCCCGTGGCCGCGGCAGCCTTGGCCGACTCAAAGAAGCACGACTCAACCCCGTTTGGCGCCGTCTCCACGACGAGCCCCTCGCCCAAATGCTGGTAATGTATGCCGCAGAAGTTCTGGGCCGCGTGCTGCACGAAGGCAGCTCGAGCCCTGCCTTTTTTGATGAGGTCCTAGCCCAACTCACCGAATGGGACCATCCGCAAACGCCCCTGAGCCACGCTGCCCTAGACTGGACCCTGCTGCTCTGCCGCCATCTTGGCTTTGAACTGGAGGCGCCCGAGTATAGAGGCTGGTTGTTTTTTCCGGCCGAAGGAGCCTGGGCCCCTCTGGGCAGCCATGCTTCGCGAGCCCTGACCCCTGAGGTTTCGGAGTCGCTGGCTGCCGCCCTTCACGGCGAGCCTCTGGGCAGGGAGCGACGAAACGAGGCCCTGGATGCCCTGCTCGCCTACCTTGAGGCCCAGCACAGCGGCTGGGGCCAGCTCAAGTCGGTAGAAGTACTGCGCAGCCTATAACCTACTTCGGGGAGGATGCTCCCCAGCGCAGGGATGCGGTTATTTCATCGAGCTCCATCAAGAGCCGGTATTTTTTGGCGCTGGGCGCAAAAAGCAGGGCATCGGCCGTGACCACCCTGCCCGCAGCGACTGATTTGAGGCCTTCGTTCAGGATGGCCTGGGCCAGCACTGTTGCAGTGGTGGTGCCGTCACCGGCCACATCAGAAGTCTGGGAGGCGACTTCTTTGACCATCTGGGCGCCCATGTTCTCGAACTTGTCTTTCAGCTCGATCTCTTTGGCCACGGACACGCCGTCCTTGGTCACTGTTGGAGCACCGTAGGACTTGTCCAGCACCACGTTACGGCCTTTCGGACCGAGGGTTACTTTTACTGCGTCTGCAAGGATGTTCACGCCTTTGAGCATTTTCTGGCGCGCCGGATCACCGAATTTAACGTCTTTAGCCATTTTCTCTATTCCTGTGTTCTTGAAAATTCGTTGTCGATATGGGGTAAGTCAAACGGGGGTCAAAGCCTGCGAATCAGGACTCGATGACGCCGTAAATTTCGCTCTCGCTGAGGATGAGCAGCTCTTCGTTGTCGATCTTGACGGTGTTACTCGCGTACTTGCCGAATACCACGGTATCACCCACTTTCAGGTCGACGGGGCGTTTATCGCCATTTTCCATGATCTTGCCGGGGCCTACTGCCAGCACTTCACCCTGAGCTGGTTTCTCGGCAGCCGAACCAGGCAATACGATACCTCCCGCTGATTTAGTTTCTTCTTCCTTGCGGCGTACTACTACACGGTCCTGCAACGGTCTGATTTTCATTGCTTTTTTTCTCCTGACTCAAATGAATAGCGCTCTTGCACAGATTGCGCGCGAGCCCTGAAACTTAAATGGTGGATACTAAATGGGGCTCAGGCATGGCATTTCAATGGCTCCCACGAAAAATTTTGCAAATTTCCTTCGACTAACTTGTGGGAGCAGGCCCGCTCCCACAATTTTATTCGCCGTCTTTTCCTAGTCCGTGCTTGGAACGAGGCTCTTCATCGACAACATCCCCCTCGATGATGTCGCCATCATCGAAGCGCGTCTCGCGGTACTGAAACTGGCTGCCCATGGTGAATGGACCACCACTCATGAACGCCCCGCCCGAACGCAGGATGCGCCTGGCTATGGCCTTGCGCACCGGCGGCAGCAGCCCGAGGATGCCCACACTGTCGGTGATGAACCCAGGAGCCAACAACAGTGCACCGCAAAACGCGATGATCATGCCTTCGACTATCTCTTGCGCGGGCAGCTCGCCACTGCGCAGCCGTTGCTGAAAACGGGTCATCGTGCTGAAGCCCTGCCGACGCAGCAGGCTGATGCCGAGCACCGCCGTGCCCAGCACGACCAGCACGGTATTCCAGCCACCAATGCGTTCACTGACTTACAGCAACAGCATGATCTCCACAAAGGGGATAATCACGAAAAAGAACAAAGAAAAACGCACTACTCTCTCCTCAACACGGTCAATACATTGGCATCAATTCAGGCGCTCAAAGCGGACCGTCCCGCCACTTCAACATCACGCTGTCGCCTGGCGACGATAAAAGCCAGTGCAATAGCGACCAAACCAATAACGAATGAATAAATGAAAAAAGTTGCATACCCCGCCCCCAGTGCGGCTGGCGTTACGCCAACAGTGGCGGCGCCGTTGGCCAGCGATTGCGGTGGCAGATCGGCAAACAGGGGCATCAGGCCAGACAACGGACCACCAGCCTCGGCCGAGCGCGCCGACGCTTCCACGATGCGACCGCTCTGT
>CAIMHL010000062.1 GCA_903840825.1 uncultured beta proteobacterium | reverse complement strand
TTCCCACTTTCGCTGCTCTCTTGCGAGGCGCTTACCAATGGCTGCATCCAAGTCTTCTTGTGAGAAGGTTTTGGTCGCTTCTACTGGCACTTCCGGCGTTTGAACTTCAGTCTCAGGCGCAGCCGTTGCAACTTGATCTGGCACGGGTAGTGATTCCGCTAGTACTTCTTCAGTCATTTTGAACCTATAAAGATTCCCTGGTCATTGGGCCAGTACATTTAATATATCACTTTTCTGCTAGTGCTGTGGTAGTTATTTCACGCAAAATTAACATTAAAACAGGCCACAGCATCACGATGTAAGCCCGGTACTCGGTAGGCAAGAATTGACCAATAAAGCCGCTGTTGGCCTCAATCACGGTCAGCAAAGCACCTACTAGGGCTACCCAGTAGGTTTTGCTTTTAAAGCGTTGGAGTATTGCGTTCATTTTGAGCAGCAACGTAAGCTGCAATTACTTCTGTCGTGTGTGTTGCCTTGCAAATAGCTTTTACCCTTGCGTCCTCGGCGCTGTAGTCATCGCCTGGGGCAACAACATGGCGGTGGAATGTGCCACTGATCTGCTTGCCATCTTCCATGATGGCGGTCTTAGTGCGTACCTGTATGACACCTGATTCAACCACTTCAATGCGGTCAACAATTTCAACTTTTTCTAAAGCCATTTTGATCTCCAATCAAAACCAAGAATCCAGTGAACCGCACTGGTACAGATTATTTTGCTACCCATCCAGTGTTTCCAGTTCCAGACTCTTTAACATATAAAGTTGTTCCAGCGCCTCCATTGAGTCTGGTATATAGCGATCCGATAATCGCAGTCACCACGCCCTCGGGCGAACCTGCGCCAGAAGTCCAAATTGTGCTGTTTACTTTCATACCAATACCGCTAAAACTGGTTGTTGAAAGTTGATTTGATCCACCAATTTCAATGGTGTATTCACCACCACTTCCCGTAATTGTTCCGTTACAATTTTCAACAATTGTTGACCGCCCAGAATCAATCCATACAATCGGCAATGATGGGTTGTGGCTACAATTTCGAATTGTAGTGTAGTAGGTTTGTTGAACAGTTCCGGTGCGGAAAATGCGAATTTGCCCAGTGCTGGCACTTCCCGCAAAAACGCACCCATCAATAAGAGTGTAGTCAGCGCTTAAAGTATCACTAGTGATAATATCAATTGTTCCTACGCCCGTGCTGTTTTCAAACTCGCACGAACGAACAATCCAATTAGAATCTTTAATTGTTAGCGGGATTCCTGAGCTGCTTTGTTGAAAGTCACAACTATCAAAAAGCCAATTTGAGCAATTGGCCGCAAATGCACCTGGATCAAAATCTACGGTTGGCGAACCAACACCAGTAAATTGACAACGCACTACACGATTTGAGTTTGCTGCTTGGCCGCTAGCGGTGGGATGGATATAGAAAGCTGATCCACCAGTGTCTAAATCCATTAAACAGTCAGACCAAGAACAAAGTTGCGCGTTTGGAATATTAAAATGACGAGGGAATCCACCTATGCGAAGTTTGTTAAACTGAACCTCCGCAAATACAAACGCTGTATTACTTGGGCTAGAATTAAACGCTTCTGTTCCAGCAGTGTTGTCACCTATGATATATAAATCAGATAGTTGAGAAATTGTAGTAAATTGCCCAGCGTATAAAAATGCAGAACAACCAACACAAGATATTACCGATGGCGTTCCTTCTCCATAGATATAAAACTGTGAATTTGGCAAAACAATAGCAGATGTAATCTTATAAGTCCCTCTTGGGAAAAATAGTTTTCCCCCACCGTAATTACTAGCAACTGGTGTAAATGCTGCTGTCACCGCTGCTTGAATAGCTACAGTATCGTCAGTTGTACCATCTCCAACTGCTCCATAATCAAGAACATTGATAACTTCTCCAGTTATCATTGAGTAGGATACTTTAGTTAACGACATATAAATTTATCCTAATTAAACTTCAAAAATTGCAGTAACTTGAATATTTGTATTATTGTTAAAATCTGCGTCAGTAACTGCTGAAGATGCACCAGTTATTAACTTATACAATAAAATAGACGTTCCAGATGCCAACCCTTCCAAATATGAAATTGTAGCGCCCATTCCTGAGACATATCCAAAAGCTACAGCAGCGTTTACTGAAACAGTAAAAGGTAGGCCAGTTATAACAGCCGATCCTGTGCTAGAGCCTTTACTTGTCAGGACAATGTGAGTGTTTGCAAAAACCATCCTTCCTATTCTTGTATATTTTCCAACATTTGCTGCACCATAAGTAACACCTACACTTAAACCGCCAAATGTTATAACTGGCGTAAATGTTCCTTCCTCATACCAATTCAATAGCTCGCTGGTCATTCCTGCTGCTTGAGTATTGGCAGAAAAGTCAATGCCTTTGCCAGATGTGCCAATGACTATGTTGTCGGATACTTTAATCTTACCTACAACATCTAGTTTTTCAGTAGGTGCAACTATGCCAATGCCAACTCTGTCATTTGTTGCATCGGTGTAAAACAAGTTAGCGTCTGTATCGCCTTCAATTCGCACGTTATACACAGCACCAATCTCGTTAATCACAAGATTTGTTGTGCCAATAATCATCTTTTCAGTTAACACTCCAGCAGTTGCAGTCTCGAAGTGAAGCTGCCCTTGTTCGGCAGTTGACGTTGGGCTAAGAATAGATGCGTGAATTAAACCGTATGCTTGCTTGTTGCCTGCGGAATCTTCACCGTTAAATTCAATTTCGCCCAATGTATCAGATGCCGCTGGCGTTGCTGAGTCTCTGTACAGATCGAGTGTTGGTGCAGCAGCGGCCCCGGCGTCTGTAGACGTTAAGGTCATACCCAAAGCATCAAAGGATCGGCCAGCAGTTAAATTAGCAACAGATACTTGTTTGGTTGTACTGCTTTGAACAATAGGCAGAACTTCGGTGCCCGCAAGCGGGACGGTGGACGCGGGTAATGCTGAGATTTTGGTGTCGGCCATGATGATTCCTTAGAAGTAACTGACTTCAATCAGGGATGTGATAGGTGGTGCAGTTGAAAATAGTAGCGTTGCGCTACTTAATGAGTATGTGTTTTTAAATTGATAAACGCCGTTAATGTAGACATTTGTCGCAGTTTCATTGCCCGGTGTAGCGGTTAACGTAAATGAGAGTGTACTTCCGTCACCTGTAAAATTGTCTACATTTGCAAAGCCAGAAAGGATGCCGTATATATTATCTGCACTCCAAATTTGCACTTCTGGTGATGCTGTTTTTAACAAAAACTTGTACGACACTCCGCTTGTAAGCCATATTTCACCGCCGCTAGGTACACGCCCCGCAGAGTCTAGTGTTATAGGATGAGTCCACGCAATGTTGCCTGCATTTGTTGTGTAAGTGGTTTCGGGTGTTGTCGTCCCCGCAAGATAAGCATACAGTTTTCCTCCTGCTAGAGGAATTCCGTTATTGTCAAAGAACTGCCAGCCAGCGCCGCCGATTGGAGAAAGATTTACAGACATTTATTACTCCAGCAGTATTAAGCCGCCATCCTCTTGAACCAAATTGTCACTGTCTTCGGTCAAGAGGTTACTTTGCACAGTCGCATCCGCATATCCCGATAGAAACGAGATCACGCTGCCTAGCCCGATGGCTATGCCGTTTCGGACTGCAATGCCAAAGCTCATTGGATGTTAATCGGTTTGCAATAGATCGTACCATCTGTAGATACTCTAATTGCACTGACACGCCACACTGCACCTGTGCCCTGGGGCACTTTGAAAGGCACTGGGGTGAAAGGAGGGATAGGGGTGCTGCTGGTGGTGGCTGTTACGCCCTCGCCCACCAAAATGTAGCACGCCTGATCGGACCAGACCACAACACCTTGAGGGCCAGCAGGCCAAGTGCCGGTCACGCCAGCAGTGCCGGTGTAAGTAATGACTTTGCCGGGGAATGGGCCATCGGCCAGAGGGTTGAGAAGTTCCAAAATTTTCTCCTTACGCCAAGAAGCGCAACTTATACAGGGTCGAAAGATAAAGCTCAACGATATTATCTATCAGTTGTTGCAATGAAGTGTCGGTTTTTTCGCAAACCTCATAGCGCCCAGCTTCGATCTCTGCAAGCTGGTCTGTCAGAAACTCAATGATGTTGGTCGTCTTCTTAGCGCTCATCAGGCTGATTGGCCCGATCAGGCCATGCCTGCCTTGGTAGGCTTCGGCAAACGCATCAGCAAGGTCAATAATCTCATCGTAGAAGGTATTGAGCGCCATGTGCTTGCTAAAGCTGCGGGTGTTCAGATGCACGGAATGTGCGACATCCCGAGCCAAAAACAGCATCCCTACAAAATCGTTGCATTTCATTGTGGCATTCCTTGTTCAGCCTGCTCAGGCATCATCTCATTTTGCTCACGGCCTGGCATCTCGCCCACCAGATCGCCGCTGGTGATCATTCCATGCACCGTGCCCATGACAATTTCTTGGATTTGCTCTGGTGACATCGATGCCTGCACAGCCGCAATGCGCTTAGTCTCGGCCTCGTATGCCTTGACCTGTGCCTCAAAGTCTTTGCGCTCCATGTCTTGAGCCTCAATCGACTTGCCGACATTTTTTATCATCTCATGCATCTGGTCCATCTCTTGGCCCATCGCTTGAATCTGCTGCTCTGCGGCCTGCAACTCTGGCGACTTGTCGCCGTCTTCCATAAGTTTAGGATCAATGGTCTTGGCAAAGCGCTTGGCCATCTCTTGAGCGCCCGGCCAGTCCATGTTCTTGATGAACAAGTCACCGGCAACAGCCCACAACTGTGGGTTGCCTTGCAGGAGCTGCGCCATCGCTTCCAGCGACTCTTGCCGCTTGGTGGCGTACCCAGGGCCTGTGGTCACGACCACATCGTACTTGCCTACTGCTGGGTTGTAAATCTTGTCAATCGTGATGCCCTGCTCGTCAACGATCCGCTTGACGGGTTCTTGCTGCATAGGGTCAATCTTGGCCATGTCAGTCTCGCCGTCTTCGCCAATGATCCGAGCAATCCGCTGGGTATCGTAAATCTTGGGGATCAGGTCCACTAGTTGGCGGGTCACATAGCGCACCGCACGGGCTAAGTTGTCAACGTAGTGGTATGTGCCGGTGTCCGACTCACGCTGGCGTGCAAGGATCGCCTTACCGCTGCGCTCGTTGCTTGCCATGCCCAAAGATGCGTTGTACTGGCCTGTGGTGTTCTTGATGTCCTCGGCTGCGCCCGACTTGGCCTGCAATAGACCGCTAGAGGCCATCGGCGGCTGCGCCCGTTGGGGCAGTGGCAGCGTTGCGCCTTGGCCATCTGTCACATCAGGGTTGACTTCCAAATACGGCCAGTTGGTCGTGTTCGCTGTCTTCCACTGTGTCTCATAACCCTCAAACTGACCGCCGTAGCCAATGAATGGCGCTTTGGGGGCCAAAGCCAGCATCTCAGCTTCTTGACTTACCCAGTAGTTGTACATCCTTTGGGCATCCTTGGCGTTACGCACAAGGCCCGAGACATATAAACGGCCATCAACTTCAAATTCGTTGCCCACCACCCGCACGACAGGGATGTGCTTGCCAGCCCAGTCACGCTCTTCAAGGATTTCGTAGCCGTTGATCTTGCAATACTTGACCTTGACCCGATCAGACTCACGGGTGCGGCTGGGCTTGCCGTAGATTGCCGTTAACTGTGCATCTTCGGGCGTGCCCTTGAACGCTGTGGCGTTGCCAGGGTAGAGGTTCAGCGTTGCCTTGTCATGCTCGATGTAGTAGTAGTCGGCAATCCGCACGGTGTCTTCGTTAAGCCACTGCGACAGATTTTGATCGCCAACACCGAGCGATTGCAAGGTTGTGATCGGGGCCGAGTCAGGATACATCCTCTCGTAGTCTTTCTTGGCCACATCCTCAGTAATAAAGCACCAGCGTGCATCACTGCCGCATGGGTCTTGGATCATCGGGTCCATGTAGACGCTAAATGAGTTGCGTACACGGCCAATCTTGATGTCTTGGTCAAACGTGTTTGCATCGCAGTATTCGGTCAAGACCCTGATGTAGCCTTCGCCGTAAGACACCTGATTTTCGCAGGCGGTGTCGTAAGCCACATCCGCATCGCTGATGTACTCGATGTGCCGCACGATGCCGTTGAAGATTTCGGCGACTTCAACGTCTCCCTTATCGTCGGCTGGAATAACTTTGCCACTTGGCCTGTTTTGGCGTTGGTCATTGGTCACCTGCCTAACGTGCTGGGGCAACTTGTTGATCGTCAAGCACGGGCGTGCGTTGATCGTCTGCCCCTGCACCGCCCCACGGGTTGCAAGCACATCTGCTGGCCATTGCCAATGGTTATCCGGTGAGCCAGCATAGAATTTCAGATCGTCAATCTCGTCCTCACGACTTTCAGATAACGCCGAAATAGCCATTTCCATACGGCTTCTGGCAGTTGCCAAAATGTCGGAGTTGCTTTTGTCTTTGGTTGAGCCGCCGTTAGCGACAGCCCCCGCAGCGGCGATGCCTGTGTAGTCAGCCATTATTTCTTCTTCATTGGTGGTGCTGCGCGTTTGACGCTGTAAGCAATCGCCACGGCTTGCTTGATCGGCTTGTTAGCAGCGACTTCAGCCTTCACGTTCTTACGGAAGGCTTCTGGTGTTTTCGACTTAACAAGAGGCATGATTATCCTTTATGCACCCATCCAAGATGTGATTGCGCCGCCGCCTTGGGCATTAGGGCGGCGTTTGGGTTCAGTATACTCCCTATGAGCGACAGGAAATGCAAACGTGACGCAAATAGCGTCAGCAGCGTCTGGAGATGCTAAACCCCTAGATTTCATGTCTTTCTTGCTCTCTAAGAAAATTGTTCCGCGTGAATCAGGCTTCATCATAGGCGAGATCAGGTCAGTTTTCAAGAACCGATCCAAGGGAATGCTGGCGCTTTTGAGCCACTCACGCATCTGCCCCCACATCTGCGCCCTCATATTGCCGTACATAATCGGGTTTTTAGACTTGTTGCCAAAGTTCACACCTTTGATCTTATATCGCTGTTCTTTGAGTCTGTCAACAATACCAGCCCCCAAGCCCCCCTCGTCGATCACCACTAGCGCAGGCTTGAACTCTTCTATCGCCTCGATCACATAGCCGACCACCGTCATGGTGTCGTCGCCCCTGTGGCGCATGATCTTCACAATGTCCCGCCCTTGGCGCACCGCAATCACCGTGGCATCGGCCCCAAACCGTGCTGGGTCTACGCCGATGATGATAGGCGCAGACAAATCCTGGTATTTGGGCCTTTGCATTGCATCATCGACAATATTGGCTGCGATAAACTGATCATCCCCCGCATCGGGGAACTGACCGTACACTTCAACGTGCGCCTGGGCCGAATCAGGCCCGTATTCGTCAATAATCTGCTGATAAACAGCCTTATCCGTCCCCTCGACCTGCCTTGCATCGACTACTTTTGTTTGCCAAAACTCCCTTTTGGAGTTAAAACACTCGTAAAAATGCCCCGTATTGCGCCGGGGGTTAGAAAAAACAGTCCAAAAGCGGTTTGGTGTGTTTTCAGTAAAAAAACCCGATGCTACAGACCAAATACTATCCGGAATGCCTGAGCTTTCATCAAACACCAGCATTACACCATCTGCATTATGTAACCCTGCGTATGAATCTGGATTTTCTTCCGACCAAAGTCTACCTTCAATAGCCCAATACCGAGTACCTTTTTTAAGGTCACGTTCAACTAATTCCGTTAGCCACTTTGCGGGCATAACCCGTGTAGCGCTTATTTCAAACCAATGTGAATTTATCAGCATGGCGCACCATTTGATAATTTCGGCCCAAGTGATGGACCTTAACTGCGCTTCGCTATTGGCGCTGACAAGAATAGAGCCTCCAATGCGTGTAGTTAACATCCATAGCACTAACCAGCTTACTAACGCAGATTTGCCAATGCCTCGCCCGGAAGATACCGCCAAACGAAAAACGTCAAAATCAAGTTTTCCTTTGTTTTGCGCAATGTGATTACCCAAATCATTCAATATGTCGCGCTGCCATTTGCGGGGGCCGCTAAAGTGTTCTAACGGCGTGCCAGGTACACCCCACGGAAATACAAGCATGATAAAAGCCAAGGGGTTGTCTTTAATGGCTGGCGACCATAGCCGAGACATAAGTTCCATTTCATCTTCGGGCGAGTATTTAGTAGTTTGCATTACGCAACCTTAAAAGAATAGTATTGTTTTTCCGCTGCGGTGCGAACAACTTGTGCGTCATTGAGGTGGGCAAATGCACCAAGATGCTTACGTTTGCCGTTTACGCTTACTTGAACAACCCATTTTTGTTTACGATTACACCAATGTACCCCTTTTACGCCGGAAACGTTATCCGCGCGGGCTTTTTGATTTTGGCAATTTTGTGATCTTGTGGCTTGTCTTAAATTAGAAATTCTATTGTCTTGCCGGTTACGATTTATGTGGTCTAAGTCAAAATCAGGCCATGCCCCGTTAACGTATAGCCACGCCAGCCTGTGTGCGCTGTATTTAATTGTGTTTAACTTTATTTGAATATAACCAGTTGTGTTTAATGAGCCAGTAATTTGGCCCGGCCCGGCGTTGCCCGAGCGATAGATGCGCCACCTAAACACTCCCGTGTCGGGGTCGTATATAAGAAGCTGTTTCACTCTGTCCTGCGTTAATATGAACATCAGATGATCCTTCGTTAGAGGCTAAACGTTTTGGGGATTCGTCTATTATAACCTCTAAAACACGCTTTTGTGCTTCCGCCAGCGCCCCTGTGATGGATATGCGTTGGTCAACATCGATAGAGATAGCCTGCTTGGCCACCCAACCGTGCTGATGTTTCAAGATTTCTAGCGCCACCTTAGCGTCGCCGGACAGGGCGGCGTCGTGCATCACTTTAGACAAAGCAAGTTCCCCGTCGGCTTTGCCTTTAAGCGCTGCCAACTCAACAATGGGGTCTAGTTGCGTGAGCTGCCTGTACTCGGAGGGCAACATGCCCGAGGCCAAAGCCAGCGTGTCGCCTTTGAGGCCCAGCTTGGCAGCGTCGTACACGGCCTTGAGCCGTGATTCTGTCGCCTCTATGCGGCGGGGCGTAAATGGTAGGGACTGGAACAAAAGGTTCTCCATGCAAGGCACGTTCGTGGATTCTATATTTTTTGTGGGTCATGTGGGTAACTTTTTTGGCTTTTTTAAGTCGGGCTGTAAAAAATAAAAAAAATTGTTTGTGAACACTCCGCAGCCGTGACCTCTCGGCCTCGGGCCCTACCCACCCCCACCCTCGAAGTTAGTAAGCACTCACTTACATCCACCTGGTTAGTGAGCACTCACTTACAAGTTAGTGACCACTAACATGCTAAGTTAGTGAGCACTCACTTACATCATGTGGGTTAGTGTGGACTAACATTGTGCCATTGTCCACACAGCACCACAGGATTAAGTTAGTGAGCACTCACTAACATAGCGTGGTCATGGCGTGGGGGATTTGTGGACAATGTGGACATGTGGACAACGATATTTTCGTCGCCAACCTGTAACTGTAAGTATTGTAAGCTTGTATACAATTGTGTTTATATTATCCTTTGTTTATCTCTCTTATCCACACAACCCCACAATCAGCGCAGCACGCATGCTTGCTGGTGTTGTGCGAGGGTCAACCCTGCCAAAACCCATTGTCCAAAATCGATCCACACTATCCACACCATGCCGATTTTGCATAGTTCTGGCACGCTGTGATGTTGTGTAGTACACTATCATCACTGTATCAACCGATGCAGCAACACTACAGTAAAGGCAAAACATCATGACAAAATCCGAAAACCGCGAACTACTCAAGATCATCAGTTATCTTGACGAACGCCACTTGCAAGGCATGGCAGCGCGCAGCCTGGCCACTTTGATTCGCAGCACACGTGGCCGGAACACGCGCGCAGAGCTGCTAGATTTTGCGCGCGTCAACCGGTTGAATGAACGCATCGAATTCAAAATCTAATTCAACCCGGCCGGCATCATGCCGGCCGTTCATTCATTCAAATACAGTAAAGGTACACCATGAAACAACGATTTTTTATATTTGACTGCACCGGCGCCATTGTCGGCAATTCCAAGGGGTATGCGACGCACACCGGCGCGCATGCGCAGGCGAACGGCGCCGACACAC
>CAIMHL010000061.1 GCA_903840825.1 uncultured beta proteobacterium | reverse complement strand
CTTGGCCGGTGTGGTCCTTTTCCCACTGACCCGGGGTGGCAGACACAAACACGGCTTGACGCATTTTGGTCTCGAACTCTTCAAACTTGAGCGGGCGGTTGTCCAGCGCGCTGGGCAGCCTGAAACCATACTCAACAAGCGTAGTCTTGCGCGAGCGGTCACCGTTGTACATGCCGCCAAACTGCCCGATCAAAACGTGCGATTCGTCCAGAAACATCAGGGCGTCTTTAGGCAAGTAGTCGGTCAAGGTGGCGGGCGGCGCGCCGGGCGGGGCACCACTTAAATGGCGGCTGTAGTTCTCAATGCCCTTGCAGTGGCCGACCTCGCTGAGCATTTCCAGATCGAACCGGGTACGCTGCTCCAGCCGCTGGGCCTCGACCAGCTTGCCCTGGCTGATAAATTCTTTCACCCGGTCAGACAACTCAGTTTTGATGGCCTCGACGGCCGCCAGCACCTGCTCGCGCGGAGTCACGTAGTGGCTGCTGGGGTAAACCGTAAAGCGCGGAATCTTTTGGCGGATGCGCCCGGTGAGTGGGTCAAACAACTGCAGGGATTCAATCTCGTCGTCAAACAGCTCAATGCGAATCGCCATCTCGCTGTGCTCGGCCGGGAACACATCGATGGTGTCACCGCGCACGCGAAACTTGCCGCGTGAAAAATCCATGTCGTTGCGCTGGTACTGCATGCGCACCAGCTGGGCAATCATGTCGCGCTGGCCCATTTTGTCGCCTGCGCGCAGGGTCATCACCATTTGGTGGTAGGCCTCGGGCTGGCCGATGCCGTAGATGGCCGAGACCGTGGCCACAATCACCACATCGCGCCGCTCCAGCACGCTTTTGGTACACGACAAGCGCATCTGCTCGATGTGCTCGTTGATGGCCGAGTCTTTTTCAATAAACAAATCGCGCTGCGGCACGTAGGCCTCGGGCTGGTAGTAGTCGTAATAACTCACGAAATACTCCACTGCGTTCTTGGGGAAGAACTCGCGAAACTCGCTGTAAAGCTGCGCCGCCAGTGTCTTGTTGGGCGCAAACACAATGGTGGGCCGGCCCAGACGGGCGATCACATTGGCCATGGTGAAAGTTTTGCCAGAGCCCGTCACACCCAGCAGGGTCTGAAATACCTCGCCATCGTTAACGCCTTCAACCAGTTGCTCAATCGCCTGCGGCTGATCCCCCGCCGGTGGGTAAGGCTGGTAAAGCTCAAACGGCGAGTCGGGGTAGCGTACAAACGTGCCCGTGCGAATCTTTTCAGAATCGTCAACCAAGGCGAGATCAAGTGGGGTGGAGACAGGAAGAGGTAAAGGCATGCGCAATCAATAAATTCCGGGACAACCTGAGATATTAGCCAATTGCAGCGTGCGTGGCGCTGACCCAGAATATTTCGCTCTTTTTAAAAGCCTATAGGGTTAGAGCCAATCATTGGAGAGCCTATGCGCAAAGCGGTTGGCGAGCCCCGTTAAAATCCAGAGCTAACTCAGCGGCAAGCCGCTAATTTCCAGTTTTTTTATTCACAGGACGCTTTCATGTCTCTCTTTTCTGCAGTCGAAATGGCCCCCCGTGACCCTATCTTGGGTCTGAACGAGCAATTTAATGCTGATACCAATCCCGCTAAAGTCAATTTGGGCGTGGGCGTGTATTTCGACGACAACGGCAAACTCCCACTGCTGCAGTGCGTGCAGGCGGCTGAAAAAACCATGATGGACAAGCCCACACCCCGCGGCTACCTGCCCATCGACGGCATCGTGGCCTATGACGCAGCCGTCAAATCACTGGTGTTTGGTGCGGACAGCGATGTCGTTACCAGCGGCCGCGTGGCCACGGTGCAGGGCATTGGCGGTACTGGCGGTCTGAAAATCGGCGCCGACTTTTTGAAGAAGCTCAACCCCAACGCCAAAGTATTGATTAGCGACCCGAGCTGGGAAAACCACCGTGCCCTCTTTACCAACGCCGGTTTTGAGGTGGAGTCGTACCGTTACTACGACGCCGCAAACCGGGGCGTGGACTTTGCGGGCATGTTGGCCGACCTGAACGCCGCCGCCCCTGGCACCATCATCTTGTTGCACGCCTGCTGTCACAACCCCACCGGCTACGACATCACGCCCGCTGAGTGGGATCAGGTCATTGCCGCCGTTCAAGCCAAAAACCTGGTGCCTTTCCTGGACATGGCTTACCAAGGCTTTGGCTACGGCATCAAGGAAGACGGCGCTGTGATCGGCAAATTTGTCGCCGCTGGCCTCGACTTTTTCGTCTCCACCTCATTCAGTAAAAGCTTCAGCCTGTACGGCGAGCGCGTGGGCGCCCTCTCAGTGGTATGCAAGGACAAGGAAGAAACCAGTCGCGTGCTGAGTCAGCTCAAGATTGTGATTCGCACCAACTACAGCAACCCACCGATTCACGGTGGCGCGATTGTGGCCGCAGTGCTGGGCAACCCCGAGTTGCGCGCCCTGTGGGAGTCTGAGTTGGGCGAGATGCGCGTGCGTATCAAGGCCATGCGCCAGAAGCTGGTGGATGGCCTCAAGGCCGCTGGTGTCAAGCAAGACATGAGTTTCATCACCACGCAAATCGGTATGTTTAGCTACTCAGGCCTGAGCAAAGACCAAATGGTGCGCCTGCGCAGCGAGTTTGGCGTGTACGGCACCGACACGGGCCGCATGTGTGTGGCGGCTCTCAACAGCAAAAATATTGACTACGTGTGCGCGGCGATTGCCAAGGTCATGTAATTTATAAGAAATAGGCCGCCAAGCCCTTAGGGTGTTGCTTAAGAAGCTATTTTTATAATAGCGCTTAAGGAGATACCATAAGGTCTAGCGGCTTTGGTTTTCAGGCTTAGTCAGCGACCGGCGTCCTGCCGGGTGCTTTTAAAGGGGTTCGAATGCCACGCTTTTCCCGCATTTTCGTTTGCATTCTGGCCTGGTCTGCAAGCCATACCTGGGCTTGGAGTAACCACACTTACCCCGCTTACCGTGTGTTTGAAAAAACGCCTGAAGTGGCAGCGGCCGCGCCCGTGACCGTTGAGACCCTGGCATCTTTTCTAAAAGCGCAAGAGAAACCACTTGAAGCGCTATTGGCCAGCCAGGAAGTGTGGGCCACTCGAAATTTGGCGGTTTACCCACCCCGGCCCGCCGCCCTTACGTTCAAGGCCAACCCCGCGCTAACCGATGCCCAGCGCCAAGTGGCGTTTTTGAGTGCCTTGCGCGTGGCGCCCAACAGCCGATTTGCACTTTATTTGCAAGCTGACCCGGTAAAGCCCAACGCAACGCCGGGCAAACCCCTGCCCCACGCCCGGGTGGACACCCTGCCCGAGCAGCCTAATTCCCAGCTGCGTTTTGTTGAAATCAAAGCAGGCGACCAAGTGGCCCCCTTGAATGTGCTGGCTTCGGCTGCCGATGAACCTGACTATGGCCTGGACATCAACCTGTGGGAGGACAGCCCCTCCGAGTGGGGCAAAGCTTATGGGTTTGGCACCCTGCCCTTTGGCAACCCGGCGCTGTATTTCTCCACCCAAGCGCCTTTTCACATGGGCTTCTTTCACGAAGACCGGGTGATCTACTTAGCGGCACCTTTCGTCAAAAAAACGTTTCCCATGATGCGGGTGCAGCAGTACACCAGCCTGGCCGCGCTAGCCTTCAAGGCCGGCCATCCTTATTGGGGCTGGCGTTTCACGGGTCTGGCGTTGCACTACTTGCAGGATTTGACCCAGCCTTACCACGCCAGTCTGTCGCCGGGCAACGCCTCCATCAAACTCATCGGTATCAATGTGCTGGCGATGGCCGGATTTCCCCGCCTGAAGGACGAGATGATTGTGCTGCTGTCCAACCGCCACTTGGCGCTTGAAAAGTACCAAAATCAGCTGATTTATAGCGCGGCACAGGCCAAACAGGACACTGCTTTTGAACAAGCCCTGCGTAACACCGCCAAAGACGCCAGCTATCCCGCTTGGTCTGACCTGTATGCCCGCGATGTAGTCAGCCTGCAAGCGCATGCTTTGGGGCCCCAACTGGTGGACCAATTGGTGCAAGCCCTGCCCCAACGTTATGTTTCAGATCCGTCGTTTGATTTTGGCGTGCACGAATCGGGCATTGATCTGGTGGCCGAACTCAAGAAACAAGGCAACACCAAGCTAGCCCCCTTAAACAACACAGTGAGCGAGTTGATGGGCAACTTTGGCGCCCACAGCCGCAACCTGGTGCGCGGGGTTTTGAAAGCCAGCGCAGCGCCCTGAACCTCTGGCTCTGCGCTACCCGCCCCAAACCACAGAGCGCATGGCAATAGAGGCGGCTTGGTAGCTGGTATTGAAAAACTGCGGCACCTCGGTGGTATCCACAGCACCGGCGGCGTAGAGCAAGGGCAAAAAATGCTCGTCCGTGGGGTGCGCCAATGCCGCAGTTTTAATACTTTGATAACGCTGCAAGGCTGCAAAATCACCGTTTTCTAGGTAGCCTGCCACCGTTTGGTCAAACTCAATCGCCCAGTCATAGGCTTGGTTGGGCGCAGCCCCCGGCTGCATGGTGCGAAGGTTGTGAACAAAGTTGCCGCTGCCCACAATCAACACACCGCGCGAGCGCAGCCCCTTAAGTTGCTGCCCCAGTGCGAAGTGATCCTCAGGAAGACCGCTTGGGTCCATGCTGAGCTGCATGACGGGAATATCGGCCGCAGGAAACATGGGCTTGAGCACGGACCAAGTGCCGTGGTCCAAACCCCACGTTGCCACATCCAGCGCCAAAGGAAGCTTGGTGCCGGGTTGTTTCAGTAATTTTGAAATTTCTTCAGCTGCCGCAGGAAAACCTGGCGCGGGGTATTGTTGGTCAAACAGCGCTTGGGGGAAGCCCCAAAAATCATGAATAGTTTTGGGCTGTGCCATCACCGTCAGCTGCCACCCTTGGGTGAGCCAATGCGCAGAAACACACACAATGAGCTGGGGCCTGGGCCACTTCGACCCGAATTTGGCGCCCAGTGCCTGCCAACTGCGGCGGTAGCTATTGTCCTCAATCGCATTCATGGGACTCCCGTGGCCCAAAAAAAGGACGGGCATGCGGGCACTGGGGTTAAGAACTGCCACAAAAACACCCTTTATTGAATGCGAATTGGCAAGCTACTGACTGTAAGCTTGCAAAAATGTGCTATTTTCAAATTGTATTGGTGTAAACACTCCACTTATGCACCCCTTTGAACTGTTATATTGCACTGCAACATTTTCTGAAAGTAACCAACGTGCTCTACCAACTTTACGAAACCCAGCGTTCCTTGATGGAACCTTTCACCGATATGGCTCAGTCAGCCGCCAAGGTTTACGGAAATCCTTTGTCCATGCTGGGACAAAACCCGTTTTCACAGCGTATTTCGGCCGGTTACGACCTGATGCACCGCTTGGGCAAAGACTATGTCAAGCCCGAGTTCGGTTTACGTACCGTGAATGTTGACGGCGTAGAAGTCGCCATCCATGAGCGCATTGAGGTCAATAAGCCCTTTTGCGAGTTACGTCGTTTCAAACGCTTTAGCGACGACACGCAGACCCTGGCCAAACTCAAGGGCCAACCCGCTGTGTTGATCGTGGCGCCCCTGTCGGGCCACTACGCCACGCTTTTGCGTGATACCGTTAAAACTATGCTCAAAGACCACAAGGTCTACATCACCGACTGGAAAAATGCCCGCTTGGTGCCTTTGTCCGAAGGCGAGTTCCATTTGGATGACTATGTGAACTATGTGCAGGAGTTCATTCGCCATTTGCAAGGTATTTACGGCCATTGCCACGTCGTGAGCGTGTGCCAGCCTACCGTGCCTGTGCTGGCAGCGGTCTCCTTGATGGCCAGCCGGGGTGAAACTACGCCCCTGAGCATGACCATGATGGGCGGACCGATTGATGCCCGTAAATCACCCACAGCGGTGAACAACCTGGCCATGAACAAGCCTTTTGAATGGTTTGAGAACAACGTGATCTACCGCGTGCCCAACAACTTCCCGGGTGCAGGCCGTCGCGTTTACCCAGGCTTTTTGCAGCACACGGGCTTTGTGGCCATGAACCCCAGCAACCACGCCAAGAGCCACTTTGATTACTTCAAAGACCTGATCAAAGGCGATGATGCCAGCACCGAAGCCCACCGCAAGTTCTACGACGAGTACAACGCCGTGCTGGACATGGATGCCGATTACTACCTGGAAACCATCAAGGTGGTGTTTCAGGAATTTAGCCTGGTCAGTGGAACTTGGGACGTTAAAGGCGTTGACGGCAAAATTGAACGTGTTCGCCCCGAAGACATCTCGACCACGGCCCTGTTCTCGGTCGAGGGTGAGTTGGATGATATTTCCGGTTCAGGCCAGACCGAGGCAGTCCACAGCATCTGTCGTGGTGTTGTGGCCTCCGAGCAAAAGCACCTGGAAGTACCCGGCGCAGGCCACTACGGCATCTTTGCCGGACGCCGTTGGCGCGATGTGGTGTACCCTGAGGTGAAGTCATTCATTCTCCAGCACCAACCCAAAGCAAAGCCAGTGGCTGTCGTTGTGGCGTCTGCCCCAGCCGCCCCAGTAGCTCCTGCAGCTGTCGTCGTTGCAGTTGCCGCTGCGCCTGCTGCGGTCGTAGCAGCCATGGTGTCCGCCCCAGGCAAAGACCAACGTAAGAATTAATGGGCACTCGGGTCGCTGACATACTGGCGGTGCTGCCACAAACACAGTGCACCCGTTGCGGCTTCCCGGACTGCGAAGCCTACGCACAGGCCATTGTGGAAGGTGTGGCGAGCATTAACCAATGCCCGCCTGGCGGCCAACAAGGCATTGAATGGCTGGCTGCAGTCACAGGACAGCCCGCAGTGCCGCTCAACCCGGTTCATGGCGCTGAAGGGCCACGAACTGTGGCTTTCATTGATGAAGACTGGTGCATCGGATGCACCTTGTGCATCAAAGCCTGCCCCACAGATGCCATCATGGGCAGCAACAAAAAGATGCACACGGTCATGGAGGCTTACTGCACCGGTTGCGAACTTTGTTTGCCGGTCTGCCCTGTGGACTGTATTGAACTTGAAAACGTCACCGGAAATGCCACTGGGTGGTCCGCTTGGTCCGTGCCACTGGCCAACCTGGCCAGAGACCGCTACAAATTTCATACATTCCAGAAGAGCCGAGATTTGCTTGAGAACGACCAGCGGCTAGAACTTAAAGCCGAAACCAAACTGGCAGACCTCGCCGCGCACTCCCAGCACACCGACCCTGCCGTTTTAGAGAAAAAACGGGCCGTTATTGAAGCCGCGCTGGCGCGATCAAGAGCCAAACGCGATGCAGGACTACAGGGCCGCTAAACCCTAAGCGCCTGATCCCGCTCGTGCTTTACGGCGTGCCAAGTGCCAAGATCACCTCAGGGGGCGCCTGCACCAACTCAATCAACACACCCTCCCCGGCAATCGGGAATTCGTCATTGGCCTTGGGGTGCAAAAAGCAAATGTCATAGCCTGCCGCACCCTTGCGAATGCCGCCGGGGGCAAAACGCACGCCTTTAGCGGTGAGCCAAGCCACGGCCTGGGGCAAGTCGTCAATCCACAGGCCCACATGGTTGAGCGGCGTGGTGTGAACCGCAGGTTTTTTGTCGATGTCAATCGGCTGCATCAAGTCCACTTCGACCTTGAAGGCCCCGTGGCCCATCGCCAAAATGTCCTCGTCCACGTTTTCACGCTCGCTCTTGAAGGTGCCCGTCACCTCCAGGCCCAGCATATCCACCCAGAGCTTTTGCATGCGGGTCTTGTCGGTGCCACCCAGGGCAATTTGCTGGATGCCCAGCACGTTGAAGGGGCGGGACATCAGACAAACTCCACAATCACTTGGTCCACCGTCAGCGACTCGCCCTTGGCGGCTACGATCGACTTGACCACACCATCGGCGGCAGCGCATAGGACGTTTTCCATCTTCATGGCTTCAATCACGGCGACACGCTCACCGGTTTGAACTTTTTGGCCCACTTGCACCGACACTTCGGCCAACAAGCCGGGCATGGGGGAAAGTACAAAACGGCTCAAATCTGGCGGCGCTTTATAGGGCATGAGGGTGTACAACTCAGCAGCACGCGGAGAGAGCACCAGTGCGTCGATCTGCGTGCCGTTGTGTGACACACGAATGGCGAGCGGGTTTTTGCCGGCCAAACTGCCGCGTTCTACTTGGGCCGTGAAAGGCTGGCTATTGCAAGTGCCTTCAACGCGCACTTCACCAAGGCGGTATTTGCTACAAATTTTATAGCTTCTTAAGCCCACTTTTATTGTGCTGGAGCCCGTTTTACCTTCAAAGTCTGTCACGCAAACTGTGGTGGGCGTTGACTGGCCTTTTTGACCCAAGGTCAGCACCACAAAGTCTTCGCCTACTTCAACTTCGTGTCCTTCCATTTGCCCGCTGATGGCGGTGGCACGGTTGCGGAACTTGCGGTTGACAAAGGCGGCCAAGGCGATGAGCAGATCGCTATTCTCGTGCGGCACGTCTTCGGCGCGGAAACCTTGCGCATAGTTCTCGGCGATGAAACCGGTGTTGAAGTCACCCGCCACAAATTTGGGGTGCGCCAGCAAGGCGGCCTGAAACGGGATGTTGCTGCTGATGCCTCGAATCACAAAGCCATTCAGCGCTTCGCGCATCTTGGCAATGGCGTCCAAGCGGTCTTTGCCGTGAACAATGAGCTTGCCGATCATCGAGTCGTAAAACATCGGAATCTCGCCGCCGTCTTGCACACCGGTGTCCACCCTCACCCCATACCATTGGCTCGTATCGGCCGAGAACATGGTCTCGGTAGGCGGCTGGAAGCGCACCAAGCGACCGGTAGAGGGCAAAAAGTTGCGGAACGGGTCTTCGGCGTTGATACGGCACTCGATCGCCCAGCCATCGCGTTTCACGTCAGCTTGGGTCAAAGGCAACTTTTCACCTGCGGCCACGCGGATCATCAATTCGACCAGATCGAGCCCGGTGATGCACTCGGTCACGGGATGTTCCACCTGCAAGCGGGTGTTCATCTCCAGGAAGTAAAAGCTCTGATCCTTGCCGACGACAAACTCCACCGTGCCAGCGCTCTGGTAATTGACGGCCTTGGCCAGCATCACGGCTTGCTCGCCCATCGCTTTGCGGGTGGCGTCCGTAATAAAGGGCGACGGTGCCTCTTCGATGACCTTTTGGTGGCGGCGTTGAATGGAGCACTCGCGCTCGTTCAGGTACACCACGTTGCCGAAACTGTCGCCAATCAGTTGGATTTCAATGTGGCGGGGCTCTTCAACGAATTTCTCGATAAACACGCGGTCGTCGCCAAAGCTGATGCGTGCTTCATTGCGGCAGCTGGTGAAGCCTTCAAACGCTTCTTTGTCGTTGAAAGCGACGCGCAAGCCTTTGCCGCCGCCGCCTGCGCTGGCCTTGATCATGACCGGATAGCCAATGCTTTGGGCAATGTCAACCGCTTTTTCAGGGGTTTCAATCGCGTCATTGACACCAGGGATGCAGTTCACACCAGCCAAGCCTGCCAATTTTTTGGACTCAATTTTGTCGCCCATAGCGGCA
This sequence comes from uncultured beta proteobacterium, assembly GCA_903840825.1. Classification (GTDB taxonomy): domain Bacteria; phylum Pseudomonadota; class Gammaproteobacteria; order Burkholderiales; family Burkholderiaceae_C; genus Rhodoferax. Next base: position 23 of record CAIMHL010000061.1, on the reverse strand, counting down.
ATGGAGTGGTGCTTGGGGCCGAT
>CAIMHL010000060.1 GCA_903840825.1 uncultured beta proteobacterium | reverse complement strand
CTCATAGGGCTCAGTCTTATAGACCCCTCATATTGACTTGCCACCAGCGATAAAGGCCAACTTTAGCAGCAAGAAATTATCTCAATGCAATTGGCTTGTACGCTACTGCCTTGATTTCGATCAGTAGATGCGGATGCGGTAACTGGTGAACTGCAACGGTGGTTCTTGTCGGACCATCAAAGCCGAAGTACTCGCCGTAGACAGCGTTGTATCCGTCGAAGTCGTTCATATTCACCAAAAAGCTGCTTATTTCCACCAAATCACTGAGGCTGGCACCCATACTTTCCAAGATGTCCCTCACATTCTCAATCACTGCGCGGGTTTGCTCCTGAATTTCAAGGAACACGTCACCGGTTGAACCTATCTGGGCTCCAGCGATACTGTTGTCAGGCCGCCGTGAACTGGTTCCTGAAACGAATAAAAAATCCCCCGCCCGCTTAATGTGTGGAAACTTGCCGCGCGGCGTTGCCTTTCCTGTCACCACCTTTGATTCACGCATTCCCTCTCCTAGTAGTCTGAAACGACGCACTGCCGAGGTGTTGCATCTCACAGCGCACCATTACATCTTGTTTAAGAGCCACAGCCGCAGTTGCACCACCAGCCATAACCAATGAACCAGGTTCAAGCCGCTCACCATATTGCGCCGCCAATCGCGCCGCTGCAACAAGGGAGCGCAGCGGATCACCCAGCAGTGCAGCCGTGGTTCCAACCTCGACTGCACGGCCATCAAAAGACATGATCAAACCAAGGTTCGAAAAGTCAATCCTAGGCGAGCGCCAAGCACCCACCACTATCCCCGACGAGGAGGCATTGTCAGCTATAACATCGGGGAGCGAGAACTTGAAATCAAGATAACGCGAGTCGATAATCTCCAGCGCTGGAGCGATCGCTTCTACTGCCGCCAGAGCCTCTAATGGTGTAACTAAACCTTCCAAAGGTTTACCCATCAAGAAACACAATTCGGGTTCGACACGGGGATGAACATACCGGTCAAGGTCTATGAGGCCGCCCTCCTCAATCAGCATATCGGAGGTAAGCCTGCCCCAGATCAGATCACTCAGACCCATTTGCAACATTTTCGCGCGGCTCGTAAAACCCATTTTCATTCCGATGCGTTTTGCACCTTGGTCCATCCGGCTGGCCACAACTTGCCGCTGCACCTCGTAGGCATCATCAAGAGTGATCGCATCGCTACCCACTAGTTGCGCAATTGCAGTGGCATCGTACGCGGCGGTTGCGAGTTTTTTGGCAATACTTGCCAATCTATTTATCTCGTTCATAAGTTAGTTCCAAAAACTGCCCGAACGCTTCCCAAGCCGTTAATCCGGGCTTCAAAAACGTCACCTGGGTTCGCTGGAACCATTGGTCCCAATGCACCCGTAAGCACGGTATCGCCAGCCCTTAATGGCATCCCCAGGCTCGCCATCGTTCTCGCTAGCCAAAGTGCAGCGGTAAATGGGTGGCCAAGGCACGCGGCGCCAACACCAAATGATACTGGGTGTTCACAACGGGTCATAACCATGCCCGCCAGTCTCAGGTCTACGTCCTTCAACATCACCGGTTGATTACCGATGACATAAAGGCCTGAAGACGCGTTATCAGCGATCGTGTCAGTAATTCGAATGTCCCAGTTGGCAATGCGGCTGCCGACAACCTCAATCGCAGGTAACAGGTAAGCTGTAGCGTGAATCAAGTCGGTGACTGTTGCATCCACTAGATCCAGATCCTGCTCCAAGACGATGGCCACTTCGGCTTCGCATTTGGCCTGCATCAGGCGATGACAAGCTATCTCTTCTCCATCAGAAAACGCCATGTCCGCAAACAGCATTCCAAAATCAGGCTGATTCACACCGAGTTGTTTTTGCACTGCTAAAGACGTCAGGCCAATCTTTCGCCCGGTCAATCTTCTACCAGTGTTAACCGCTCGATCGGTATTAATTTTCTGTACAGCATAAGCCGCAGCAATATCACCTTCAGGCAGCAATGTGCG
>CAIMHL010000059.1 GCA_903840825.1 uncultured beta proteobacterium | reverse complement strand
GCACGCTGGTGGGCGCCAGCAACCGCAACCTCCGTCACCTGGACTTTGAGACCGTTTTCATCGACGAAGCCGCCCAAGCCCTGGAGCCCGGCTGCTGGATTGCGATTGCCAAGGGCGAGCGCGTGATCTTGGCTGGCGACCACCACCAGCTACCGCCTACCGTGAAAAGCGACAAAGCTGCCCGCGAAGGTCTGCGCGAAACCCTGTTTGAGAAGTGCATCAAGCGCCACCCGACCTCGGCGCGCATGCTTAACGTTCAGTACCGCATGCACGAGCAAATCATGGGATTTAGCTCCGAGCAGTTCTACGGCGGCCAATTAGAGGCCCACCCAAGCGTGCGCCACACTGGCCTGAGTGCCTACGACCTGAGCTTCGCGCCTGATTTGCCTGTGGAATTCCTCGACACGGCCGGCTTTGGTTTTTTGGAGATCACCATCCCTGAGAGCCGCTCCACCGCCAACCCCGAAGAAGCGGATGTTCTGCTCAAGCGCCTCGCCCAGCTTCTCAAGCCTTTTGAGCAAGCCGAGCACCAGCAGCACCCACTCACCATCGGCGTGATTGCGCCCTACCGTGCCCAGATCAACTACTTAAAAGACGCCATTGAGGAAAACGACGCACTCAGCGGCTTCTTGCAGGACCGCCTGCTCAGCGTGGGCACGGTCGATTCGTTTCAGGGCCAAGAGCGCGACATCATTGCTATTTCACTGACGCGAAGTAACCGCAATAGCGAAATCGGCTTCCTCGCCGACATTCGCCGCATGAACGTGGGCATGACCCGCGCTCGCCGCAAGCTGCTGCTTGTCGGCGACTCATCGACGCTTTGCGCCCATCCGTTTTTCATGGAACTGTTGGACTACATCAAGCGCATCGGCGGCTACCGCACGGCCTGGGAAATCGCTGATGGTTGCAGCGCTGCGGTTGAACACGCGGCCTATGACACACAGGCTTAGCCCTTGTTCAGGTCCGCTACGAACCCTCCGGGCGTGGTGTTTTTAAACCTTGCCGCCAATGCACTGGTGTGCTGGGCCAGCAGTTGGGTATCCAAGCAGACGGCCACAAACGTGGCGCCCAAGGAGAGGTAGCGCTGGGCAAGCGCTTCGTCTGTCGTCAAAATACCAGCGGCCTTGCCCGCCCGGATGATGCGGGCAATGGCGTCTTCAATGGCGGCTTGCACCTCGGGGTGGCCCGCATTGCCCACATGGCCGAGCGATGCCGACAAGTCGGCGGGGCCAATAAACACACCATCAACGCCCTCAACGGCGGCAATCGCATCCAGGTTATCGAGCGCAGTTTTGGTTTCGGCCTGCACCAGCAAGCACACTTGCGCGTTGGCCTCAAGGGCGTAGTTGGGGTAGCGCCCCCAGCGTGAAGCACGGACACCCGCCATGCCGCGAATGCCGCCTGCGCCATCGTTCTGCGGGTAGCGCATGGCTTGGACCAGGGCTTGCGCTTGCGCTGCGGTGTCCACCATCGGCACCAGCAAGGTTTGAATGCCTATATCCAAATACTGCTTGAGCAGCATCTCGCCCACATGGCCGTGGCCCATTGGCACGCGGGCAATGGCGTGGGTGCCGGGGTAAGCAGCCACCGCCTGCGCCTGGGCCAGCAGCCGGGGAATATCGTTGGGCGCGTGCTCGCTGTCCAGCAGCAACCAATCGAACCCGGCGCCCGCACAAATCTCGGTGCTGTAGGCATCGGGCAAGCCCACCCAACAACCGATTTGGGCCTTTTTTTGAGCCAGGGCTTGCTTGAAGGGGTTGATGGGGGTTTGCATGAAGGGCGCTTTCAAATGCGTTTATTGGAATGATGAATTTACAGCACCCTTTAAAAACTGTTATTTCATACAGTAATATGCCACCATGGCTACACAAAAAACACACTACGTTTGCGCTGACTGCGGCGGCTCCAGTCCCAAGTGGCTGGGCAAATGCCCCAGTTGCAACGCCTGGAATACCTTGATTGAGTCGATTCCCGAGAGCGGTGCGCCCACCAAAAACCGCTTTGCCTCGCTGGCGAAAACCGCCGAGGTCACCACCTTGGGCGACATTGACGCCGTGGACATGGACCGCACGCCCACCGGGCACGAAGAACTCGACCGGGTGCTGGGCGGCGGTATTGTGGAGGGAGGCGTGGTGCTGATCGGTGGCGACCCTGGCATCGGCAAATCCACCCTGCTTTTGCAGGCGCTCGACTCGCTGCAACGCCACGGCAAAAACACTTTGTATGTGACCGGCGAAGAAAGTGGCGCCCAAGTGGCCCTGCGTTCGCGCCGACTAGGCTTGGACAACTCTCAAGTCAAGGTGCTGGCCGAGATTCAACTCGACAAAATTCTGGCCACCTTGAACACCATGCAGCCCGATGTGGCGGTGATCGACTCGATACAAACCGTGTATTCCGACCAACTCACCAGCGCCCCCGGCTCGGTCGCCCAAGTGCGCGAATGCGCCGCCCACCTGACGCGTGCCGCCAAGGCCAGCGGCGTGTGCATTGTGCTGGTCGGCCACGTCACCAAAGAAGGCACACTGGCAGGCCCGCGCGTGCTGGAGCACATGGTGGACACCGTCTTGTATTTTGAGGGCGACACACACAGCAGCTTTCGGCTGGTGCGCGCCATCAAAAACCGCTTTGGTGCGGTCAACGAGATTGGCGTGTTTGCCATGACCGAAAAAGGGCTGAAAGGCGTCTCCAACCCCAGCGCCATTTTCTTGAGCCAACACGCCGAGCCGGTGCCGGGCAGCTGCGTGATGGTGACTTTGGAGGGCACGCGCCCCATGCTGGTCGAAATTCAGGCATTGGTGGACAGTGGCGGCCCTTCGCCCCGGCGCCTGAGTGTGGGCCTGGACAAAGACCGTTTGGCCATGTTGCTGGCCGTGCTGCACCGCCACGCCGGGGTGGCGTGCATGGACCAAGATGTGTTTGTGAACGCAGTGGGCGGCGTGCGCATCAGCGAGCCCGCCGCTGATTTGGCGGTGCTGCTGGCCATTACTTCGTCACTGCGCGGCAAGCCGCTGCCCAAAGGCTTTGTAGCCGTGGGTGAAGTGGGCCTGGCAGGAGAAGTGCGCCCAGCGCCTCGCGGGCAAGAGCGCCTAAAAGAAGCGGCCAAGCTCGGGTTTAGCGTGGCCGTGGTGCCCAAGGCCAACGCACCCAAAAAACCCATTGAAGGCATGACGATTCACGCCGTGGAGCGGGTCGAGCAGGCGATGGAGATTGTGCGCAGCCTGGGCTAGCCCGGCTG
>CAIMHL010000058.1 GCA_903840825.1 uncultured beta proteobacterium | reverse complement strand
CGGTTCTTACAGGCTTTTTTTCTATAAATTTAGGCAGAGCCGCTGCATCTTTGGCCATGTTCAACCCCGCCAGCGCCTGAAAAGCGCCTCGCGCTTGTGTGCCCAGTTCGGCCTTGAGGGCGCCCAGGTTGCGCCCGGTGCCCAGTTGTCGGCCATGTTCGTCCACCACCCGAAAGTTCATGAAGAAGTGCGGGCTGAGCATATCGACCTTGATGTCAGCGCGCACGATGTCAACGGCCGTGGCCAGGCGCGCCAGTTTCAAAACCGCATCAATCAAGGAGCCTTGCCCGAACACCTCGGGCGCGTTCAAGGTTGCGGCCATTTTGCTGGCCGACTCCGGCAGCGGCACCAAGCGCGAGCGGGGGCGCTGGTGCAGGGTTTTAATCAGCGTCTGAATCTTGTCTTTGAGCATGCCGGGCACCAGCCACTCGCAGCGCTCTTCATTGACTTGATTGAGCACAAACAGCGGTACGGTCACGGTCAGGCCGTCTTTGGCGTCGCCAGGTTCGTGCAGATAAATGGCGGCGCAGTCCACACCGCCCAGGCGGATATTTTTGGGAAACGACTGGGTGGTGATACCCGCCGCCTCGTGGCGCATCAGCTCCTCAATGGTCAAGAGCAGCAGCTTGGGCTGCTTTTTGATCTCGTCCCGGTACCAGTTCTCAAAACTGTGGCCGCTGCACACATCAGGGGGCAGTTGCTGGTCATAAAAGGCAAAGATCAACTCTTCGTCCACCAGCACGTCTTGGCGGCGTGCTTTGTGCTCTAGGTCTTCCACCTGTTTGATTAGCTTTTGGTTGGCTTCCAAAAACGGGAGTTTGGTCTCCCACTGCCCGTCCACCAAGGCTTGGCGGATGAAAATCTCGCGGGCTGCGACCATATCCACCCGGCCAAAATTAACCTTGCGCCCGCTGTAAACCACGATGCCGTAGAGCGTGGCCCGCTCCAGCGCAGTCACTTCAGCAGCTTTTTTTTCCCAATGCGGGTCGAGCAGTTGCTTCTTTAAAAGGTGGGCGCCGACCTGCTCCAGCCAAGGCGGCTCAATGGCAGCGACGCCACGGCCAAAGAGGCGGGTGGTCTCGACCAGCTCGGCGGCCACAATCCAGCGCCCCGGTTTTTTGACCAGATGCGCGCCCGGATGCGGGTAAAACTTGATGCCCCGCGCCCCCAAATAGTCGCCCGAGGCGCCCTCGGTTTCAATCTTGCAGCCAATATTGCCCAAGAGGCCGGCCAGCATAGACAGGTGCAACTGCTCGTAATTGGCAGGCAGTTTGTTCAGCGGCCACTTGTGCTCAGCCACCACGGTGTGCAATTGCGAATGGATGTCGCGCCACTCGCGCACGCGGCGAATGTTGACGAAGTTTTGGCGGAGTAATTGCTCGTACTGGCGATTGGATAATTTATGTTGTCCCTCACCACCTTTGCCTTCGTTGATCCACTTCCACAGCTTTAGATACCCACTAAATTCGCTCTTTTCGTCGTCAAACTTGACGTGGGCGGCATCGGCTTGCTGCTGCGCCTCCATCGGGCGGTCACGCACGTCTTGCACGCTCAGGGCGCTGGCAATGACCAGCACTTCGTCCAGCGCACCGCGTTCGCGGGCTTCCAAAATCATGCGGCCCACGCGCGGGTCTAGCGGCAACTTGGCAAGCTCTTGGCCCATGGCGGTGAGTTCGTTGGCGTCGTCCACCGCGCCTAGCTCGTTGAGCAGCATATAGCCATCGGCGATGGCGCGGCTAGAGGGGCGCTCGATAAACGGGAAATCTTCCACAATCCCTAGGTGGAGAGACTTCATGCGCAAAATCACTCCGGCCAGCGAGGAGCGCAAAATTTCGGGGTCGGTAAAGCGGGGGCGGCCGTCAAAGTCTTTCTCGTCATAAAGCCGAATACAAATGCCGTTGGCCACCCGCCCGCAGCGCCCGGCGCGCTGGTTGGCCGAAGACTGGCTGATAGGCTCGACCAGCAACTGCTCCACCTTGCTTCTGAAACTATAGCGCTTCATGCGCGCAGTGCCTGCATCAATGACGTATCTAATGCCGGGCACGGTGAGCGAGGTCTCGGCCACGTTGGTGGCCAGAATAATGCGTCGCCCGGTGTGGCCGTCAAAAATTCGGTCTTGCTCAGCCTGGCTCAGGCGGGCAAACAGGGGCAGTACTTCGGCATTTCTAAACACCGGCTGGTGGCTTAAGTGGCGGCGCAGGTGATCAGCAGCCTCACGGATTTCGCGCTCACCCGGTAAAAAAACCAAAATATCGCCGCCGTTATGCACGTCACGCCAGAGTTCATCCACGGCATCGGCAATGGCGGCGTTCAGGTCGTATTCGCGTGATTCTTCAAATGGGCGGTAGCGCTGCTCCACCGGAAACATGCGCCCGGACACCATGATGATGGGCGCAGGCCCCTTGCGCGAGGCAAAGTGGTCGGCAAAGCGCTGGGCGTCGATGGTGGCTGAGGTGACGACGATTTTTAAATCCGGGCGGCGCGGCAAAATTTGGCGCAGGTAGCCCAGCAAAAAGTCGATGTTGAGCGAGCGCTCATGCGCCTCGTCAATGATGATGGTGTCGTAGGCTTTGAGCAGCG
>CAIMHL010000057.1 GCA_903840825.1 uncultured beta proteobacterium | reverse complement strand
TCAATCACCGCCATGGCGTAATAGCTGCTCCAGTTGTAACGGGTAATGGCGTAAAAGTTTTCGGTACCTGCTACGTAGCTGGGGGCTTCGTCCCCGTTTTGCAGCTCTACCAACGCGAGCGGGCCTGTGTGTTGCAAGGCAGCGCCCTCAAGCACTGCGCCCTTGTCGGTAAAGCTGGCCACGCTAAACGTAGGCAAGATGTCGGGTAGCAGCAAGGCTTCCAGGTTGAGCTTGGTGGTGTCAAACAGGACGGGGTAGTGCGTGGGCATGCCGGTTTGCCAATTGAAGGCTTTGAAGTAGTTGGCCACCGAGCCAATGATGTCAGCATGGCTGCTAAACAGGTCCACTTTGCCGTCGCCGTCAAAGTCCACCGCGTATTTCACCCAGCTTGAGGGCATGAACTGGGGCATGCCCATAGCGCCTGCAAAGCTGCCCTTCAGGCTGAAGGGGTCGGTTTGGGTGCGGTGGGTAAAGGCCAGGTAGTGCTCCAACTCGGCTTTGAAAAATTCAGTTCGTGCTTTGGCGCGGGGGTGGCTGGCTGGAAAGTCAAAAGCCAGGGTAACCAGGGAATCCATCACCCGAAAGGTGCCCATCTGTTGGCCATAGATGGTTTCCACCCCAATAATGCCGACAATAATTTCTGCTGGCACGCCGGTCTCCCGCTCAGCGCGCGCCAGCGTGGCCTGGTTGTCTTGCCAAAACTTGACGCCTGCTGCGGTGCGAACGGGATCAATAAAACGGCTGCGGTACAAGCGCCAGTTTTTTGGCGTGCCAATGGGCGGTGGCTGAATAAACTTGGCCACCAGCGGCAGGTAGTGGGATTGGCCGATGGCGTGGCGCACCCAGTTGCGGTCCAGGTTGAGTCGTTCTGCGATGTCATCGGCAGCCTGCATGGCGTCGGCTCGCTTGGCGTAAAGCGGGCCCGCCAAGGCCGGTTGTGCGCGTTGTTTGGTGTTTTTGACCAGATGGGTCTTGGGCTTCTTTTTCTTAGGTGATTTTGAGGCTTTTTCAGCTGCGTAACCCGCTGATAAAGCTTGAGCAGCTATTAAAAAAATAGCGGTCAGTATTTGTTTAAAGTGGGTTTGATTCATGGTGTGGTGAGCCTTGCAGCGGCTTGATTCAGCGCAGCTTGCAGGGCCGTCTGCGTGGTAAGCTTTAAACGGAGATATTTAAGTCGGGGTTGTGCATTCAATGACTCAACCTTACCTCAAAAAATAATCAAGAGACGGGTGACATTTGTGACTATGACCGGATACTTTACCCACGCCGATTGCTGGAAGCACGAAATGGGAGCGGGCCATCCCGAGTGCCCTGAGCGGCTGGATGCAATAGAAGATCGTTTGTTGATGTCGGGGCTGAGTGTGGCGCTTGATCGCCGTGAGGCACCCATTGCCCCTTTGGCTGATATTGAGTTGGCCCACGGACGCATGCATGTGGCCTCGCTACGGGGTCTGAGCGAAGGCTTGAAGGAAGAGATTGAAGCCGGTGGCCCGACTCACGCGCAAATTGACCCAGATACCTCCATCAATGTCAGTACCTGGGATGCCTCTTTGCGCGCCGCCGGGGCAGCGTTGGCGGCTACGGATGCAGTCATTGCGGGCGAATTGGCGAATGCCTTTTGCGCCGTGCGCCCACCAGGCCATCACGCCGAGCATGACCGTGCGATGGGCTTCTGTTTTTTCAACAACATTGCCATTGCCGCCAAATATGCCCTAGAGCGACACGGCTTGAAGCGTGTGGCGATCGTTGATTTCGATGTGCACCACGGCAACGGCACCGAAAATATTGTGGCCGGTGACCCGCGTATTTTGATGGTGAGCTTTTACCAGCACCCGTTTTACCCGCTGGACTACGTTCACTCCAATGCGGCCAACTTGGTTAATCTCCCGGTGCCGGCCTACACCAAGGGCATGGATGTGCGGGAGTTGATCGAGACTTACTGGATTCCGCGTCTGGAGGCTTTTGCCCCCGAGATGCTCTTTATTAGCGCTGGTTTTGACGCGCACCGTGAGGACGATATGGGGCAAATGGGCTTAGTGGAGAACGACTATGCCTGGATTACCCAACGCTTGATGGATGTGGCGCGTCGCCACGCCAAGGGCCGCATTGTGTCTTGCCTTGAAGGTGGCTACTCCTTAAGTGCCTTGGGGCGCAGTGTGGAGGCGCATATTCGGGTGTTGGCCGATGTCTAGTCCGCGCATTACAGACCTAGAGGGTTGGCTTGCTGCCCTGGCCCGTCCTGCGGCCTTGATGGAGTTAGGGGTTTTGTTGCTGTGTGTGGGGCTGGCATGGGCCATGGCTGCACTGCTAAGGCGCAGCTTGGGCTCGAGCAACAGTGCCTCCATTACGTTTGGAAATCGGATTATTGACGGGGTGTTGTTCCCCTTGCTTTTGCTGTGTCTGGCGTATGCGGCCCAGTCGTTGCTTGCGCAATGGGTGCCATTGGCGGTCTATAAGTTGGCTATTCCCGTGCTGACCTCACTCTTGGTGATCCGTTTTGGTGTCAAGGTGTTGCAAGCGGCCTTCAAAGACACCCCGCTGGTGCGAGTGCTTGAGCGAAGTATCTCTTGGTTGGCTTGGCTGGCCATGGTGTTGTGGGTGAGTGGCTTGCTGCCTTTGATTCTTGAGGAGCTGGATCAGATTACCTGGAAAGTGGGCGGCAGTGTTTTGTCAGTCCGCAACATGATTGAGGGCGGTTTGACGGCCAGTGTGGTCTTGATCATCACACTGTGGATTTCAGCGGCTATTGAGGCGCGGTTGCTGAAGTCCGCCACGGGCGGTGAGTTGTCTTTGCGCAAGGCAGTGAGCAACGCCACGCGCGCTTTGCTGATGTTCATAGGGCTGTTGGTGGCGCTCTCGGCGGTCGGCATTAATTTGTCGGCGCTCTCGGTGCTGGGCGGGGCCATTGGTGTGGGCGTGGGCTTTGGTTTGCAAAAGCTGGCGGCCAATTACGTGAGTGGTTTTGTGATTTTGGCCGAGCGCAGCATGCGCATTGGCGACAACGTGAAGGTGGACAACTTTGAGGGGCGTATTACCCAGATTAACGCCCGCTACACCGTTATTCGCTCTTTAACAGGGCGTGAGTCCATCGTGCCCAATGAGTTGCTGATTACCAGCCGGGTAGAAAACCTGTCTTTGGCAGATGCCCTAGTCTCGCAGTTGACGGTGGTATCCGTGGCTTATGACAGTGATGTGGACTTGGTCATGGACTTGCTGAAAGAGGCGACTGCTAAACAGGATCGGGTGTTGCTAGATCCGCCGCCCACTGTGGCTTTATCAAATTTTGGTGCAGATGGTTTGGAGTTCACGGTGGGTTATTGGCTTGCTGACGCCGAAAACGGCAGTCTCAATTTGAAGTCGCTGATTAACCTCGCTATTTTGAAGACCTTGCGCGAAAACCATGTAGAAATACCCTACCCGCAGCGTGTTGTTCATACTAAGGCCGGTTGAAGGTCTTCGCTTCATCGTACAATGAAAAAAGAACGGTCGTACTATTTTTGCTTTATTACTGGAAAGTCGTGCTGATGACCATGTTCTTGCCTGTGAGAGCATAAAATCTTTAATTGACGTTTACGTCAACTAGGTTGACGCTAAGAATTTGTATTTTTATAACTATTTGGAGTAAGAACAACATGAAAGCCCTGGTCGCAGTCAAGCGCGTGGTGGACTACAACGTGAAGGTTCGGGTTAAATCCGACAACACGGGTGTGGATACTGCCAACGTCAAAATGAGCATGAACCCCTTTGACGAAATCGCCATCGAAGAGGCGGTTCGCCTCAAAGAAAAAGGCATCGTCACCGAGATCATCGCCGTCTCCTGCGGGGTAACCCAGTGCACCGAGACTTTGCGTACGGCCATGGCGATTGGCGCTGACCGCGCCATTTTGGTAGAGACTTCTGAGGAGTTGCAGCCTCTGGCAGTAGCCAAATTGCTCAAAGCCTTGGTGGACAAAGAACAACCTGGTTTGGTCTTTTTGGGCAAGCAAGCGATTGATGACGACTGCAATCAAACCGGCCAAATGTTGGCGGCTTTGGGTGATCTTCCACAAGCTACCTTCGCCTCCAAAGTTGAAGTGGCCGATGGCAAAGCCAGCGTCACCCGCGAGGTGGATGGCGGTTTGGAGACTATTTCCATCACGCTGCCCGCCGTCATCACCGTCGACTTGCGCTTGAATGAGCCGCGTTATGTCACGCTGCCCAACATCATGAAGGCCAAGAAAAAGCAGCTTGATATTTTCAAACCCGAAGACTTGGGTGTGGACGTGACTTCGCGCATCAAAACCTTGAAGGTTTCAGAGCCGCCCAAGCGCAGCGCCGGTATCAAAGTGGCCGATGTGGCTACGCTGGTTGAAAAACTCAAAAACGAAGCGAAGGTGATTGCATGAGTGCATTAGTTATTGCCGAACACGACAACGCCTCCCTCAAGGTGGCTACCCTTAACACCATCACCGCTGCATTGAAGTGCGGTGGCGAGGTTCATGTGCTCGTTGCGGGCGCCAATGCCGGTGCTGCGGCTGCTGCTGCAGCGCAAGTCGCCGGTGTGGCCAAAGTACTGCACGCCGACAGCGATGCCTTTGCCCACGGCTTGGCTGAAAACGTGACGGCCCAGATTTTGGCCATCGCAGGTAATTACACCCATCTCTTGTTTCCTGCGACCGCGTCTGGCAAAAATATTGCCCCCCGCGTCGCCGCCAAGCTCGATGTGGCCCAAATCTCTGACGTCACGCTGGTCATTAGCGCCGACACTTTTGAGCGCCCTATTTACGCCGGTAATGCCATCGCCACCGTGCAAAGCCTGGATGCGACTAAAGTCATTACTGTGCGCACTACGGGTTTTGACGCTGCACCGGCTACCGGTGGCAACGCCGCTGTTGAGGTACTGGCCGCCACAAGCGCCAGCGCCAACACCACCTTTGTGGGTAGCGAAATCGCCAAAAACGACCGTCCAGAGTTGACTGCTGCCAAGATCATCGTCTCAGGTGGCCGAGCTTTGGGTTCGAGCGAGAAGTTCATGGAAGTCATGACCCCGCTGGCTGACAAGCTCGGCGCCGCGATGGGCGCATCACGCGCTGCGGTAGACGCAGGCTACGCCCCCAATGACTGGCAAGTGGGCCAGACCGGCAAGATTGTGGCGCCTCAGCTCTACATCGCCGCTGGTATTTCTGGCGCTATTCAGCACTTGGCGGGTATGAAAGACTCCAAAGTCATCGTGGCCATCAATAAAGACGCCGAAGCACCCATCTTCTCGGTGGCTGATTACGGGCTGGAGGCTGACTTGTTTGTGGCTGTGCCTGAACTGGTTGCGGCGCTTTAAGCCAAACTGATCAAGGGCATCTCTGGATGCCCTTTTTTTTTCGCGCCGCGTTGGCGTGCGCCCATCAATAATTTTTTCGGAGTTGACCATGAGCTACGTTGCCCCCCTCAAAGACATGCTTTTCAACATCAAACATTTGGCCGATATTGAACAAGTAGCCCTGATCCCCGGTTTTGAGGACGCGGGCCTTGACACCGCGCAGGCGGTGTTGGAAGAGGCCGCCAAGTTCAACGAAGGCGTCTTGAGCCCCCTTAACTGGGAGGGCGACAAGAACCCGTCCAGCTGGAAAGACGGCGTGGTGACTGCCACACCCGGCTTTAAAGAGGCTTTCAAACAATTCGCCGAAGCCGGTTGGCAGGGCTTGCAACATCCCGTGGACTTTGGTGGCCAGGGCTTGCCCAAGACCATTGGCGCCTCGGTGGGTGAGATGCAAAACTCGGCCAACTTGAGTTTTGCCCTTTGCCCTTTACTCACCGACGGC
>CAIMHL010000056.1 GCA_903840825.1 uncultured beta proteobacterium | reverse complement strand
TGTTGCAGCCAGTTGGATCCATGGTTTTGGCTCGGTTATTTGTATTGGTGTGAACTTATTTTCAGGAAATGGGCAAACCCTGGGTCTGTGTAGGCCGTGGGTGGCAAGTCATCGGTCAGCAGCTCAGTGTCTAGGTCTGCAATTTCCCGAATATGCAGGTCATCCTGAATGAGGTTAATTGCAATCAAACCCAGTACCAACATCAACAATGGCGTTGCAGTGGCAATTTTTTTCCACCAACTTGGTTGGTTGGTGCCGAATGTGAGGGTGGAGTTTCCACCAAAGTGGATCAAATTCGTTGCTGTTTTTGTCGTCGCGATTTTTCGTTTGCCTACCGCCTGCACCCGGGCAGCACGCAAACGCTCAGAAATTTCATAGGGAAGGTCATCGAGCGAATCCGAAAGGCGTGAGGCAACACGAAGTCCAAACCGGTCTTGTTCCAATGCGTGCTGATAATGGGTTGAATTTGTCATAGTGTTATTCCCTTTCCTCTCAATATTTTGCTTAGTGCTTGAACCGCACGCGAACAGTGTGTTTTAACACTCCCTTCCGAGCAACTCATTGCAGCAGCCGTTTCAGCGACATCTAACTCTTCCCAATAACGCATCAGGAACGCTTCCCGTTGACGAGTGGGTAGTTCCTGAATTGCAGCTTCAATTTGAAGCAATGTTTGCGCCTGCTGTGCCGCACTCTCGGGTCCTGCTGGTTTTTCCAGATTGCTTTGGGTTGAAAGAACTTCAAGCAAGTCGAATTCGCCCTCTTGATCAGATGATTCAAAATCGCTCATGTTCGAAAAAAGTGCATTTTTGGTTTTTTGACGGCGAAACCAGTCCAGTGTGCAATTCGACAGAATACGCTGAAACAGCATGGGTAGCTCTGCTGCCGGCTTATGACCGTAGTGCTCAGCTAATTTCATCATGCTGTCTTGCACAATGTCAAAGGCTGACTCCACATTGCGAACGTGGTAAACCGATCTTTTAAAAGCGCGTTTTTCGACGCTTTTTAAGAAGTCAGATAGTTCTTGTTCAGTTGCCAAGAGTTTTACCGCTCAAGAGAATCGAAATTAGGGTGTTTGATTGACGAGCGCATGCAACTTAGACCAGCGAAAGCGCGAAAGACTGAGCGATTATGGCATTTCAGTTCGCGAAATTTCGTCACTTGGCCGCGTTTCATTTTCCGAAATGCCATAATAAGGGGCTCAAAACAAAAGGCAAACGAGTCACAATCCGGCGCATCAATCATGGCGCTTATGGTTTTGGCTTCAAGTCCCGCTGCTACTTCACAAGAGTCTGCAAAGGGGCACCCAAGGTTTTTCGTCAGAGAAATTCACAAAGGTTCATCATGGAAATATCAAAAGCTGAAGTTTCAGCGGCAGTCTTGACTGCTGAAAATAATCAAATGCCTACAAATTCGTCAACCCCTGGCGCAAACTCGCAAGAGCTTCGCGGTGCAGAAATTCTTGTCAAAGCCCTTCAAGCCGAGGGTGTCAAATACCTTTGGGGTTATCCGGGTGGAGCTGTTCTTCATATTTATGACGCGCTCTACAAGCAAGACACGATCCAACATATTTTGGTTCGCCACGAACAAGCGGCCGTTCATGCTGCTGACGGCTATGCCCGTGCAACCGGTGATGTTGGCGTAGCGCTGGTGACATCCGGCCCGGGTGCGACCAATGCCGTGACAGGCATTGCCACCGCCTACATGGACAGCATTCCCATGGTTATTGTGACCGGACAGGTGCCGACACACGCCATTGGATTAGATGCTTTCCAAGAATGTGACACAGTGGGCATTACCCGCCCCATCGTAAAACACAATTTTCTGGTCAAGGACGTCCGCACCTTGGCTGAGACCATGAAAAAGGCGTTCCACATTGCACGCAGTGGTCGTCCTGGTCCTGTGGTCGTCGATATTCCAAAGGATATCTCCTTTAAAAAGACGCCTTACTTGGGCTATCCCGAGTCGGTTGAAATGCGTTCTTATAACCCGGTTCGCAAAGGTCATGGCGGGCAAATTCGCAAGGCTTTGCAATTGCTTCTCGCTGCCAAGCGTCCTTATATCTATACGGGGGGCGGGGTGCTGCTGAGCAATGCCTCTGCTGAGCTGCGCACGCTGGTTGATATGCTGGGTTATCCCTGCACCAACACCTTGATGGGGCTTGGTGCGTACCCGGCGAGTGACCGAAAATTCTTGGGTATGTTGGGTATGCATGGCACGGTTGAGGCTAACAATGCGATGCAACATTGTGATGTGCTGCTAGCTGTTGGAGCGCGCTTTGACGATCGTGTGATCGGAAATCCGAAGCATTTTGCTCAAAATGAGCGCAAGATCATCCATATTGATATTGATCCATCAAGTATTTCGAAGCGCGTCAAAGTAGACATTCCCATTGTTGGTGATGTCAAAGATGTGCTGCTCGAGATGATTGCGATGATCAAGGAATCTGCGACAAAACCTGATGAGAACGCCTTGGGCGCTTGGTGGGACACGATTGAAGGGTGGCGCAAACGTGATTGTCTGAAGTACGATCATGGTCAAAATGATGTCATCAAGCCCCAGTATGTCGTCGAGACACTCTGGAATATGACCAAAGATGTAGACACTTACATCACGTCTGATGTGGGTCAGCACCAAATGTGGGCCGCCCAATATTACCGATTTGATGAACCTCGACGTTGGATTAATTCGGGTGGTTTAGGCACTATGGGCGTCGGTATTCCTTACGCCATGGGCATCAAATTGGCCAAGCCTGACAGCGAGGTGTACTGCATCACCGGTGAAGGTTCGGTCCAGATGTGTATTCAGGAGCTCTCAACCTGCTTCCAATACAACACGCCAATCAAGATTGTTTCACTCAATAACCGCTATCTAGGCATGGTGCGTCAGTGGCAAGAGATTGAATACGAAGGTCGCTACAGCCATAGTTATATGGATGCGCTTCCCGATTTTGTGAAGCTGGCAGAGGCTTACGGTCACGTCGGGATGTTGATTGAGCGAGCCCAAGATGTTGAGCCTGCCTTGCGTGAAGCCCGCAAACTCAAGGACCGCACCGTGTTCATGGATTTCCGGACGGATCCTACGGAAAATGTGTTTCCAATGGTCAAAGCGGGAATGGGCATTACTGAAATGCTCCTCGGCTCTGAAGATCTTTAACTAATTATTGACGAATCTATTGTTTGCCAAGTCCTGCAGTTACCGCTGCGGGAGGAGGGCAGCGAAAAGAGGAATCCCTCCCTATGAAACATATTATTGCAGTGCTTCTTGAGAATGAACCCGGTGCTTTGTCACGCGTTGTGGGTCTATTCTCAGCCCGTGGCTACAACATTGAATCGCTTACTGTTGCACCCACCGAGGATCCCAGTCTTTCACGCATGACTATTCAAACGACCGGTTCTGATGAGGTGATTGAACAAATCACCAAGCATTTGAATCGGCTTATTGAGGTTGTCAAAGTAGTGGATTTGACAGAAGGAGCCTATACAGAACGCGAACTTATGATGGTGAAAGTTCGTGCTGTAGGCAAGGAGCGAGAGGAAATGAAGCGGATGGCGGATATATTTCGCGGTCGAATCATCGACGTGACCGAAAAAAGCTACACCATTGAGCTGACCGGAGATCAGTCAAAAAATGACGCATTTCTGGAGGCCATTGAACGTGGGGCTATTTTGGAAACGGTTCGTACGGGATCCAGCGGCATTGGTCGCGGCGAACGGATATTAAGAGTTTAATTTTTTATAACGGAGAAGCATATGAAAGTTTTTTACGACAAAGACTGCGATCTGAGTCTTATCAAGGGTAAGACCGTAGCCATTATTGGTTACGGCAGCCAAGGTCACGCTCACGCACAAAATTTGAATGACAGTGGCGTCAAAGTCGTTGTTGGTCTTCGCAAAGGTGGCGCTTCGTGGCCTAAAGTTGAAAAAGCCGGAC
>CAIMHL010000055.1 GCA_903840825.1 uncultured beta proteobacterium | reverse complement strand
CAACGGCCGCGACGAAGGCGTCACCAAACTGCTGTTTGACGACTCGCCAGAAGCGCACGGTCACGGCAAAATCCTGGGCGGCGGCATGGTCGGCACCCACGCGGGCGACATGATTGGTGAGATTGCACTGGCCATCGAGATGGGCGCCGATGCGGTGGATATCGGTAAAACGATTCACCCACACCCCACGCTGGGCGAGAGTATTGGCATGGCGGCAGAAGTGGCGCATGGCAGCGGTACTGATTTGCCGCCTGCGCGTAAATAACGCAAAGACTAAGCCCGCACGCAGAGCCCGAACTGGCAGCAGTTCGGGTTTTTTTCTGTCTGAAAATTTAGCCTCTTGATCTTGTTTGTTCCAGTCATCACACGCTAATTGGTGACCATATTTTATTAAATAATGCTACTATGTGAGCTCATTTACACTGAGGTGCGCTATGCAAGTCTCTATCCGCGAACTAAAAGCTAATCCGGCACGCGCCATTGCCTTGGTGCAGCAAGGTCAACGCATACAAATCACATCGCACCGCAGGGTCGTCGCAGAGTTGGTTCAACCCATTGAACCCACGGCACAAGAACCCCGCCAGTCTGACGAAGTTGCCATGCAGCGCCTGATCGCATCTGGTCTGATCGCCGAGCCCGCGACAAAGTCCTTTAAGCTGGGTAAAGCCATTGCCTTTGCCCCAGGCCCCGATGGCCAAACCATGAGCGAGCTGGTAATTGAGCTACGAGGTCCCAAGTGATTTTGTTTTGCGACACCTCAGCCCTCATGAAGCTCTATGCGCAGGAGCAACACAGTGATTGGACACGCCAGCAAGTCACCACCTCAAGCCGCTGTATCGTGAGCCAAATCACTTGGGTAGAGATTTGCGCCGCGTTCGGGCTGAAAGAAAGAACCGGGCAAATTCCTGCCTCTGACGCAAAAGCGGCGTTGGCCCGTTTACGCCTTGAATGGCCCATGTACGTTCGGCTTGCGTTGGACACCCCACTTTTCAATACTTCAGGTGAGTTAGCGCTGCGCTTTGGACTGCGCGCTTACGACAGCGTGCAACTCGCCAGCGCCCAACAAGCGTACTTGCAGCTAGGCCAAAACATGCGCTTTTGCTGCTTCGACAAACAACTCAATACAGCGGCTACATCTCTGGGTTTACCATTACTCCAATTATGAAAAATTTGATTGCCCAAGGTTCTGCTATCAAACTTATTCGGCTTGAATACAACGATAAATACATCGTTTAAATCCACCAGAGCAAGCAGCTTATCGCTGCGTTTCAATCAATCCAGCCTGATCCCCAAATCAACGGCCAGTTTGATCCACACGGGTACCACCTGCTCCCACTCCCGGCGCGTGTCGGTTAAATTTTTTGGCTTGTTGGGAATCGCAAAACTCTCCCTCAGTTTGGCGGCGCGTTCGGTGTTCGCACCAGTGACCACCACGCGAGAAAGCGCTTGCAGCACCGCCTCTGGCGTGCCTGCGGGCGCCATCAGCGGCAAACCGCCTTCGAGTGAAACTAAATTGCCACCAATGCCTTGCTCGACCAGCGTGGGTATATCGGGCAATTTGGGCGAACGGTAATTGCCCGTGACGCCAATGGCTTTGACACCGCGCGATTGCACGGTGGCGAACGATTGGTAGCTCCCAATGGCAATTTGCGTTTGGTTGGAGGCGACGTCAATCCACATGGGGGCTTCGCCTCGGTAATGGATAGATTGAATCTTGGTACCCTCGGACCGATTGGTCTGATCGGCCACCATGTGCGGGTAAGAACCCGGGGCGTAGGTACCCATTGACGTGTTGTTGGTCTTGGCAAACTCTATGAATTCCCGCATATTTTTGGCGGGCACTTTTTCAGAGACGGCAACCACCAGCGGCCCTGACGGGAAATTGGCAATGGGCGTGAGGTCTTTGTCCAGGTTGTAGGGTAGCTTGCTGAAAAGCACGCGGTTTTGCCAAACGGTGCCCGATGTGGTCATAAGTAGCGTGTAGCCATCGGGTGCTGATTTGGCCACGTAATCGATGGCAATGATGGCGCCCGCGCCAGGTTTGTTTTCAACCACAGCCGGCACGCCTAATTGCGACGTAATTTGCTCGGCGAACATGCGGGCATAAGCATCCGTGAGGCCCCCGGCCGGAAAGGCGACCACGATACGGATCGGTTTTAGGGGCCATTTGGCCGCATCGGGTTTTGCTTGTGCCCAGGCACCCTCAAGCCCGGCGCTTGCAGCGATAGCCGTTGCACCTGACAGAAAGTGACGTCGATTCAAAGTATTCGGCATTGCAACAACCTCTTTAAACAAGAAAGAAATCACTCTACCAGTCAAGCGCACCTGCGTGGTCAGGAAAAACCCACCCCTGACTCGGCGGGTATTCAGGTCTTTGTAGAGCAGCATGCGCTTGGTGAAGGATTTATGTGGCGACATCGTGGACCTATCCCACCATTGGGCATTTACCTTCTCTTACTTTTTTTTACATATTGGGTTGATGGTTGGGAAAAGTGCTCGTTGCGGTGCGTTGCCAGAGTGAGACTATTTCTTGACAAGTGCAAATGCATAACGCATGCGCCCCCTCAACCCTGCTGGCAAAAATTGAAAGGCACACATGCAAACAATCGCTCCTCTTTGGCTTTGGGCGACCTTCTGCGTCATTGTGTTGGTGTCTTTGTTTGTTGATTTTGTGGTGCTCAAAAAGCAGGGCTCGCATGACATTGGCGTCAAGGAGGCGCTGAATTGGTCTTTGGTCTGGGTGGTCTTAAGCTTTTTATTCAATGGCTTGTTTTGGTGGGCCGTCAAAGACAGCACCGGTTCCACCGAGTTGGCCAACACCAAGTCACTGGAGTTTTTGACGGGTTATTTGATTGAAAAATCCCTGGCGGTTGACAACATTTTTGTATTTCTACTAATTTTTACCTACTTTGCTGTGCCCACGCATTATCAAAAACGGGTTTTGATGATTGGCATCATCGGCGCTATTGTGCTGCGCACGGTCATGATTTTGGTCGGTGGTTGGTTGCTGGCTGAGTTTCACTGGATCTTGTATGTCTTCGGTGCGTTTTTGATTCTTACAGGCGTCAAGATGTGGTGGGCCGCTGGCAAAGAGCCTGATCTGGAAGACAACCCCGCGCGCAAGTTGCTGCCAGTGAGCAAAAGCTACGACGGTGAAAAATTTTGGACGATTGAAGATGGCAGAAAAATCGCCACCCCCTTGTTTATGGTGATCTGCCTAGTGGCACTCACCGACGTGATTTTTGCGGTGGATTCCATTCCTGCCATCTACGCGATCACCAGCGATCCGTTCATCGTGCTCACCAGCAATGTGCTTGCCATATTGGGCCTGCGGGCGATGTACTTTTTGCTGGCGGCTATTGCCAATAAGTTCTATTTGCTGAACTACGGTTTGGCTGTGATTTTGGTGTTCATCGGGACCAAGATGTGTTTGGTAGATATCTACAAAATCCCGGTGCTTGTCTTGTTGGGCATCGTGGTGGGCATCTTGGCCCTCACCATGTTGCTGAGTGTTCGTTCAGCGCCGGCAAAAACGAAAAGGTAGTTTT
>CAIMHL010000054.1 GCA_903840825.1 uncultured beta proteobacterium | reverse complement strand
TCGCCAACTTTGGGTGGGTCGCCAAAAATATCGACACCGATAGATTCAAATTCTGATTCGCGGTCTGACCAGAACACGGTGGAGGCATCACCCACTTGAATGCGTTGGTCTGCGCCTTTGCGCAGCAGGTGGTTAAGGGCAGTGGTGTAGGCAAATGCGGCGGCTTTACCCGTTGGAAAAATATAACCTTGGTCTTTTCCATAGGAAGAGTAGGCTGGTGCTTCCTTTGAATTGGCTGCAGCCAGTGGCGAGGGTTTTGAACAAACGCCGTACACCTTCGGGTGTAAACGTGCAATTTCTGCAATCTGCCCGGTTACTAGACAAACGCCAGTCTGAACAGCGCTTAGTGCTTCACCATCGTCTTCACCAACAATGCCTTGACTAACGAGGTTCTGGAAACAAGGTTCGTGAATAACGGGTTCAGCAGCATCGACCAACAAGAAGGTCATATTTGCGCCCGCTATCTTCACCATCTCGGAGGCATCAGGTCTAGCGAAAACTCTTTTGTGTGCGCCTTGTTTATAAAACTTTGACACTGCGGCGAGTCCGCAGGAGTCGGGATATTTCAGCGCCAGCAACTCAACTCTTGCGACGAATGCGCTAAGTTTCTTGTTGGCTTTTTCAGTGGAATCGCTTGGGTCAATTTCACCATTTGGCTTTCGCTTTGGCTCCCCAAGTACAAAGCCGTAGTGATCCCACAAAAGGTTCGGTTGTGCCCACGCATTTTTCCCTGATCGAATTTCAGACTGGGGAACCAGTATTGAACTGCCCCTTCGGTTTTCTTTATCGGCGCGAGAGGTGACGCACACCACTTGCCCATCGTGGTCCAGTACGATAAAAAATGGAATCGCTTTCAATTCCCAACCGGGCGGGGCCAATTGGGCACGAGCGTAGTAGTCATTCAACGCCTGAAGAATCATCCTCGTGCCTCCTCAAACGGGGGAACCTCAACCACGCCGGCCACCATCTTGGCGTTAAAAAAACGGGGTTGCGGGTCTGATGGGTGGGTGAAGTCAAGGTCGTGCAGCATCCAGCCCAAGTCTCGGGTCTCTGCTATCGGTGCAGCGATAGGTGCATCACCTGCCACCAAGGTGAAAGCGGCGGCAAACTCTCGGCAGCCCAAATACGGCTGATTCACGCACTGCCCTTTGTTGGCGCGGCGCACGAACATCTCGGTGTACTTCATCAGCGGCTCGTTGCAATTGGGTGCCAGCGACAAATCTGCATGAATGCGGTAGGCCACATCGCGCAGAAAGTACCCCGCACGCTGTTGGCGCTCATCCTCGATGTAAAGCGCAAGCTGGCCGCTGCCCGCCGCCATGGCTTGCTGCACATTGCGGGTTGACAGCACGGCGCTAACTTCATTGCGCCGCAAATTAATCCAACGAATGGGCTTGAGCACTTCAATGCGGAGTACCCGCCAGCGAATAGCGGGTTTCCACAAAATAGCTTCAAAAATAGACCGCGCTGACGAGGGCGTCATCACGTCGTAAGAAACGCGCTCCACCTTCATCTCAGGGCGGGTAAAGCAGGCAAAGGGGCCGGAGACTTCAAGACAAAAATGGGTCATGGTGTTCAGTCAGGGGCAAAGCCCGCAGGGTTATAGACATCTTCAATCAGCTTGAGGCCGAGCGTGGGGTCGTAAAGGTTGTCTGCATTCACTTGCGCATACAGCCCCGGCATAGGCAGCGTCAAGCTGCCCTGCGCCAGCATCTTGTCAGCTAGTCGCTTGTGGATGCTGACGGTGTAGCGCTGCAGGCTGCGCATAAGCCAACGGGTCGGGCCTTTGGTGCTGAGCAGGGCGAGCAGTTTTTCAATCTCATCTTGGTGTGGCGCGTAACGAACCACCACCATGGCTGAGTCTTTGTCATCGATGAGGCGAAAGGCGTCGGCGGCTGAGCGGAATTTGACGCTCAGGGTGCTGGGCTCCACTTTGAGCATGGGCACGATCTTTTTGGCATCCAGATCAACGCTGCTGTAAAACTTTTGAAAGTACGTGGCAAACAAGCCCCGTGCCAGCGGGTCTGCGTGCTGCCCGTGCAAGGTGCTGATGCAGGCTTGCACGCCTTTGCGCAAGTGCCCTGCGGGGGGCTGCTCGGGCGGCACGAAAACGATGACACGCCCTTTTTCTTCCATTCGGCCTTCCCGGTTACAGCGCCCTGCGGCCTGGGCGATGGAGTCCAGTCCGGCCAGGGCGCGGTAGACCACGGGGAAATCAATGTCCACCCCAGCTTCAACCAACTGGGTGCTGACCACCCGCAGTGGCTGCAGGTCAAGGCCGTTGCGCTTGGCTTCAAGCCGTGCCTTGATCAGTTCAATTACGACCTTTCGGTGCGCCCCACACATGAGCGCTGACAAATGCAGGGCACCGGGGGGCAGCAGGCGGTGCAACTCGCGGGCTGCTTTGCGGGTGCTGACGATGGCCAGCACGCAGTCTTCCAAAGCTATTTTTTCGGCTATGTCTGCCCAAGGTGTTGACTGTGTCCAATCAGTGGGCAGTTCAACGGTCACCCGTTTCAGCGCGTCAAACAGCGCATCCGGATGGTCAATAATTTCTTGCACATTTTCCAACCCGTGCAGGTTGTTGCTTTTGTCAAAGTAATTGGTGGTGTTGAGCGCGGGTTGGGTGGCGGTGCATAGCACCACGGTGACGCCGTAGTGTTTGACCAGCAAATTCAGCGCATCCAAGATGGGCTGCAAAAACTCGGGCGGCAGTTGCTGCGCCTCATCTAGCACGATGATGCTGCCCACGATGTTGTGCAATTTGCGACAGCGTGAGGTTTTGGCGGCAAACAAGGACTCGAACAATTGCACGTTGGTGGTGACCACCAGCGGGGCATCCCAGTTTTCGCAAGCTAGGCGGCTGCGGGCTGTTTCGTCTTTCTCAGCGGAATCGGCCTGGCTGTGGTGTTCAATCAAGACCTCGGCGCCCAGCGCTTTGAAAACGTCACGGAACACGTCGGCGGTCTGCTCAATGATGCTGGTGTACGGAATGGCGTAGATCACCCGACGCTTGCCGTGCGTTTGCGCGTGCTTTAGGGCAAAGGCCAAGCTAGACAAGGTTTTGCCACCCCCGGTGGGCACGGTGAGCGAGTAAAACCCGGCAGCTAATGCGGCTTTGGCATAGCACTGGCGCAGAATGTCGGCCCGTAAGGTGTTGACCTCAGAGGGTTTAGCGCTGGCCGCTTTGGCGGTCATGTGCTCATCCAAGGTGAGGCGCATTTGGTCTAGCGTGGGGAAGCCTTCGCGCCGCGCTGGTTTGCCGGCGTCAAAGTGCGCTTCGGTGTCGAGAAAGTCAGCATCTACAAGGCAAGAAAACAGCAAACGAACCCAGAGCGAAAAGCCAGCTGCACCGCCTGGGATACTGCTGAGGTCGGGATTAAAACCATTGGATTCAAGAATGTGAGGCGGGGGCAGTGCTGCGAGGGCTTCTTTCAGCTCTGTTTGACAGTCGGCTTGCGTCAGCCGCTCGTTTAGGCCGCCCTCCCAATCGTCTAAGCCTGCGTGATGGCCTGCAATCACATACGCCAACACGCGGGCGGCTAGCTTGCCTTTGGCGCCGTGTGTTTTTTCAAGGGCTTGCATGGCCCACAAAGCACCAGCGGCAGAGTGCGTTTTTTCTCGCCCACCCACTTTGCCTTCAATATGCGCGTCCGGGTTGTCGGCCTGCCCCAAATACTGCTGAAACCCCACCCTGTACTTGCCCAGGTCGTGCCACAACCCAGCCCAATAAGCCCAGCTTTTTCCAGAGCTGTCGCTATCAAATTCTTTCGAAAAATGAGCAGCCAGTTGCGCGACGGCCCGCAAATGATCTGCCAATAAATGACCGCCCGAGTGGGCTAACGCCTCCGACATGACAAGCTCCCTGCATTAGATAGGTAATCAATTTTTATTGATCTCTAGCTAATGCACACAGGAGACTGTTATTAATTAGGATTAATAATTTTAATTACTGGTAATTTTTCATATTATTTTGCTGACCACCCTTACCAAGCATCCACCGCCAATCCGCCCACCTTCGGCACCGCCCCCGCAGCTTGCAGCCCGCGCACCAGCCAGTGGCGGGTTTGGGCGGGGTCGATCACGGCGTCTATCTCCAAAGTAGCAGCCATGTTGAGGGCGCTGCCGCGCTCGTAGTGTTCGCCGACCAGTTGCGCGTACAAGGCGTCACGCTGGGGGCCAGCGGCTTGGGCTTCGAGTTCTTTTTTGTAGCCCAAACGCACCGCGCCTTCCAGCCCCATAGCGCCAAATTCGCCGGTGGGCCAGGCCACGTTGAACAGGGGCGAATGAAAGCCACCGGCGGTCATGGCCATGGCGCCTAGGCCGTAGCCTTTGCGCAGCACCACGCTTAAAAACGGCACGCGCAAGTGGGCGGCGGCGATAAACAGGCGGCTGACATGGCGCACCTGGGCCTGGCTTTCTGCGTCTGGCCCGACCATGAAACCGGGGGTGTCCACCAAGCTGATGAGCGCCAGGCCGTGCGCGTTGCACAACTGCATGAAGCGGGCGGCTTTGTCGGCGGCATCGGCGTCAATCGCGCCACCCAGGTGCATCGGGTTGCTGGCCATGAGCCCGACCGGACGGCCCTCAATCCGAGCCAGCGCGGTGTGAACGCCCGCGCCAAACCCAGTGCGCAGGGGCAGCAAACTGCCCACATCAGCCAGACCCGCCATGGCTTCGCGGGTGTCGTACACGCGCAGGCGGTTTTCGGGCACCAGTTGGCGCAGGGCCTGTGCATCCGGGGCTTGCCAGTTGGCCACGCGGCCTTGAAAAAACGAGAGGTAGTGGCGGGCTGCGCCCACGGCAGCGGCTTCATCAGGTACCAAAATATCGATCACACCATTAGCGTGCTGCACCGCGCTGGGGCCAATTTGCTCGGGCTTGAAGACGCCCAGGCCGCCGCCCTCAACCATCGCCGGGCCACCCATCCCGAGGTTGCTGCCCTCGGTGGCAATGATCACGTCGCTGCAACCGGCCAGCGCGGCGTTGCCGGCAAAGCAGCGCCCAGCAACAACAGCCACCACGGGCACTTGGCCGTTCAGGCGCGCAAAGCTGGCAAAGGTGGCTACATGCAGCCCGGCCACGATGGGCATGTCCACATCGCCAGGGCGCCCGCCACCGCCTTCGGCAAACAGCACCAACGGCAGTTTTTGCTGCAAGGCCAGGCCCAGCATGCGGTCGGTTTTTTGGTGGTTGCGCATGCCTTGCGTGCCCGCCAGCACGGTGGCGTCATAAGCCATCACCACGGCACGGCTTCGCTCGGGGCCAAAGAGCGCTTGGTTGATGCTGCCCACACCCGTCACCATGCCGTCAGCCGGGGTGTTTTTGATCAGGTCTTCGGCCGAACGCCGCTGACTTTGGGCGGCAACGGCCAAGGCGCCGTATTCCAAAAATGAGTCGGTATCGCAGAGGTCCGCGATGTTTTCCCGTGCCGTGCGCAAGCCCAAGCTGTGGCGCTTGGCGACGGCCTCTGGGCGGTTGGCGTCGAGCGTGGGGGCGTGCCTATCTAGGGCACGCTGCAGGTCAGGGCGTGGGTGGCTGGGGTCAGCGCTCTGGCTAGCAATTTTAGATAAATCAGCCTGCAAAGCAATGGAATCTGGCTTAACTAGCTCCATATTTAATAGCACTTCGCCTTCAGCCACCAGCGCACCGGGGGCAAAAAAGAGTTCTGTGATGCGCCCAGCGTGCGGGGCGCGCACTTCGTGCTCCATTTTCATGGCCTCCAAAATGACCACGACATCCCCGGCCTGAACGGGGTCGCCAGCGTCGACTTGCCACTGAACGATGAGCGCTTGCAAGGGAGCTTGTATTTGAATCATGGACTGATTTTGAATGCGAAAAATATCAAATAGCGTCAAGCGCGGGACAGAGCTCAAACGCACCCGTGCTGGCAGCCGATCCTTTTCAAAATCCGCCCCCTTTTGAGAAGCTGCCTGGGGACTTGGCGGGCGCCTATTCGCGCCGCCTCACCATTCAGCACCAGTTTGTGTACAAGGTATTGGTGCCTGAGATATCGGTGCGCATCCTGCG
>CAIMHL010000053.1 GCA_903840825.1 uncultured beta proteobacterium | reverse complement strand
CCACGCTGTGGTGCAAGCGGTGAAAGCGCGGGCTGACCCACAAACGCTCGCCCACGCGGCCAAACCAGACACGCAGGTTGGCGTGTTGAAAATTCTCGCTGAGCTGGGTAAACGCCACCATCGCCACAAACTGGCCTGGCGGGACACCAATCACCTGCGCGACCACAACCAATATGGCGTCGGTGAGCACATCATCCAGCAGATGGTTGCGGTTGTCGCTCCACATCGTCATTTGTCGCTGGGCATGGTGCAGCGAGTGCAGCTTCCACCACCACTCAAACTGATGCTGGCCGCGGTGAATAGCGTATTGGAGTGCATCAAAGGCCACCAAATAGATGATCAGGCTGACCCACGCTAGGTCAGTCACGCCGGGCCAGACGGCATCCAGGTTAAAGGTCCCCAATCCGGCCACCCGGAGTTCGCCAAACAGGGTGTCAAACCAGGTATCGACTGAAAAGAACAGGACCAAGCGAAACAAGCCCAAGCGGTGAATCACGGTGTAAATCATGTCGACACGCACGGTGGCCCTGTCGGTCACAACGTCTACGGGGCGCCAGCGTTGCAGCGGCCCAATGACGGCGACCAGCACCGCCAATTGCAAAAGGCCCACCAGCAGCCACCCCGTCGCGGCGTAGCCATCCACCAACAAATTGCCCAAGCCAGCGGCAAACATCACCGGTTGCAAAACCGACTCAAAGAGCCACTCCTGGACACTTGAAAACAAACTGACCAAAAATTCCATGTAATTGATGCTCTGGCTTAAAAAGACGATTTTTTCTCGCCGATGGCGCGACCGACGATGTAAGCAGGGTGCTCGCGCAGGGTGGCAAAACAAAAACCTTTGTTTTTCAGCCCGATGATAAGAGGTTCAAGCACCGCAGGAGCCCAGGGGTCTTTGCGCGACCAGATGCCTAAGTGGGCCATCAAAATATCGCCTTTTTTAATAGAACCCAAGGCTTTTTTCAACAGGGCTTCATTGCTGTATTTTTCACTGGACAACTCGTCCCCCAAAAAGCCTGCAGGGGCCCAGCCTACGTGCGCAAAGCCACAACTGGCTGCCGCTGCCAATAAAGCGGGTGAGGTTTTTCCGCCGGGTGCACGAAACAGCTTCAAAGGCGACTTTCCTGTCATGGCCAGTAGGCGCGCACTGGCTTTTTCCAATTGCGCGCAGTAGGCCGACGCATCAAGGGTGAAGACTTGACCAGCAGACGCGCCAGCCGAGGGCTTGACGCGAAATTGTGGCGGCGATCCGGGAAGGTCTGCCAGCCAGTACACATGGTCATAGGTGTGGGAGGCAAATTCGTGCCCCTCCAAGCTACGCGCTTTCCACCAGGGCGCCCAGTGCTCTCCCAGACTGCCGTCACCCACTTTAGAGCGTTCTTGGGCGGCAAAGAAAGTGACGCGCACATCTTGCCGCTTGAGCACATCAGCCACCAAGGGGGCGATGTCCATGTGGCCGGTGTCCAAGGTCAGGTACACCGGTTTTTCACATGTTTTTTCGGCACTAGCCCATGTGGGGCATGCTAGAGCAGCTACTAAAAAAAGAGCTGCTAAAAACGAAAAGGGAACTTTAGTGACGGGGCGCATGGTCCAAGGTCCACACACCGTGGGGCGATTTACCGACCTTCACCTGGCGCACCACTGTTTTGGTTTGGGTATCAATCACGGACAGCTTTTTGGCCCAGCGGGAGGCCACATAGATGAAGCGACCATCAGCCGACAGGTCCATGCAGTCGGGGCCGCTTGGGGCCGGGTAGTTGTCCACCACCGCCATGGTTTGGTAGTCGATTTTGCTGATGGTGTTGGCCACCCGGTTGCTCACGAACACATGGCGCTTGTTACCAGCGCCCCGAAAAGCATGGGCACCCTGGCCGGTCTTAATGAGTTTGACCAGTTTGGGTTCGCGCCCCGTCACGTCGTACACCTCAACGCCTTCGCCACCGGTCAAGCCAATCAGCAAAAATTTGTCATCAGGCGTGCCGAACACATCGGCTGGCATGGCGCCAGTCTTGCCGCGCCATTTCAAAACCTGGGTGGGCAGGTCAATCACGACCAGCTCATCACTGTCTTGCATGGTGGCGTAAACAGTGGTGCTTTTGCTGTCAATCCAGAGGTGGCTGGGGGTCTTGCCAGTGGAGATGCGCTTGACCAGCGTGGGCTTGGTGCCGTCCCAGCGGTAAATGTCGACATGGTTGAGCCGGTTGGCCACGGTTACAAACCACTTCATGTCGGGGGAGAAACGCAGCTGGTAGGGGTCCAAAATATCGCTAACCGTGCGCTGCACCTCAGCGGTTTTGGGATCGATAAACAACAGGGAGTCGCTCAAGGCATTGGCAATGACGAGTGATTTTTCATCCGGCGTCAGGTACAAATGGTGCGGCTCTTTGCCGGTGGGAATGCGCCGCGTTTCTTTCCAGGTGGCAGGGTCAATCACACTGACGCTGGCATCAAGTGAATTCAGGACAAAAATCGGATGGACCCCCGCCCATAAGCTGCAAGGAGAGAGCACCACGAGAGAAAAAATGAGTAAGGCAGATCGGCGAGCGGCAAAAAAAACAGAAAAACGGGCAAAAATCGTCACGGGAATTCACTGGTTGGTTAGCGCCCAAGTGTAACGGCCCGGCCATTCCTGATTGGGGTCTCATCCATTAGGATCACCCCATGAACTTGATTGACATCAACGGCACCCGCCTGGAAGTGCAGCACCTGACACCCAGCAAGCCCAAACCAGGGCTGGCCCCGCTGGTTTTTTTGCACGAAGGCCTTGGCTCGGTCGCCCTTTGGCGCGACTGGCCCCAGCAACTGTCTGAGGCCACCGGCCGGGAAGCCTGGGTTTACTCGCGCCGTGGCTATGGTCAGTCTGACGCGGTCAGTGATGTGCGCCACACCGGGCGCTTGCAGCCAGACTACCTGCACCACGAAGCCTGGCAAGTCCTGCCTGCCCTGCTACAAACGCTTGGCGTG
>CAIMHL010000052.1 GCA_903840825.1 uncultured beta proteobacterium | reverse complement strand
TATTACCCAAATGGGCTATGAGGTAGCTAACCGCATGGGCCTGTGCACCATCGGGCGCGCCACCAACAAACGCTTTCTTTGTTACACCCAGCCCGAGCGCTTGAAAATGGAAAGTACCGCACGCTGAAATCATCCTGTTTTTGCGCCTGCGAACACCAGTTTGGCACCACCAGAGCCAAAAGCTAAGTGACACACCATGGACATGACGGCACAGGGTGGATATCATTGGTGATTACCAGCTCAGGAGCACCCCATGGACACAGCCCGCCTTTTTCAATCCGGTCGCAGCCAGGCCGTTCGGCTGCCCAAAGCGTATCGACTTACCGGCACCGAAGTAGTGGTAAAACATTTTGGCAATGGTGTCTTATTACTGCCGATAGATGATCCTTGGCAAACGCTGGCAACTGGTCTTGCCACCTTTGAGCCTGGATTTGTGTTGACGCGTGAGCAACCTGACAACCAGATTCGCGCCGAGATTGCACCATGATCTTGCTCGATACCAACATCTGCATTTACATCATCAACGCCAAACCCCCGGCGGTGCTGGCGCGTTTTCAGCAGTACCAACTGGGTGACATCGGTTTGTGCAGCGTGGTGGCTGCAGAGTTGGCGTTTGGGGTCGCCAAAAGTGGCTCTGCGCGCAACCGCTTGGCACTGGAGATGTTTCTGGCGCCGCTTGCCATATTGCCTTTTGATGAGTCTGCCATCTGGGCCTACGGTGACTTACGCGCTAACCTAGAGCGCCATGGCACGCCCATTGGCGCGCTCGACACCATGATTGCCGCGCACGCACTGAGCCAACATGCCCTGCTGGTCACCAACAACACCCGCGAATTTGCCATGGTGCCTGGCTTGCAACTGGACAACTGGGCTGCCGCCACTTGATTTTTGTAGCCAAGCTGCCCAGAGCCACTGAACATCTCAAATAGGCGATGCTAGATATTTGAGTACACAAGTCTGCCTAGTCCCCACATACTTTCAGAAAGCAAGTGCACTAACAGCCCACTGCCGTGGCGCTTTTTAATCGACTTTTTAGGCCACCAACAAACCACTGTGTGCCGCTGCGTGGCGCAACCAGACAGCATCTTTTGCCAGTACCAAGGCCGCTTCAAGTGCCCGTGAAGGCCTTGCTTGCGCATGCGACATAAACCCGATGGGGGTGCGAATATCAGGCAGCATCAGGGGCAAGGCTTCCAACTCGCGGTAACTTCGCACAGCGCCCACCAGCGCGCCCGGAAGTACGCTGCACACATCCCCGGCCAGCACACTCAGCGCCATGGTCAGGATTGAGTTGGTCTCAATCGCCGGCTGAACCGAGACCCCAGCGGTGATGAACGCGGCATCCACAATGGAACGGTTGTGCATTTCAGGGGTGAGCAAACACAAGGGCTGCTGTGCGGCCGCCTGCCAGGTGATGGCTTGGCCAATTTGCAAACCTTCCCCGTTTGGCTTGGCGGCACGGCGCAACAAAAAATAGTGCTCGGTGTATTGCTCGATGGCCAATAAACGCGTGCTTTTTATCACCATGCGGTCTGAATAGCCCAAAGCCAAATCGATTGAGAGATCCTCAAGCCCTTTTTCCAGATCAGCCGAACTTAAGGACAAGACGACAGGAAGAAT
>CAIMHL010000051.1 GCA_903840825.1 uncultured beta proteobacterium | reverse complement strand
GTCAAAATTTTTCAAAGGTACTGCCATGGCGACGCTAGCGAGCCCCAATCTGATGTCTGGAGCAAGTAGCTTTCGTCCAACCTTGGTTGGTCGACAGCAAGCGGTATCGACCGGCCACTACTTGGCAACCCTAGCTGCGATGCGCATCATGGATCGGGGCGGTAATGCGATTGATGCTGGCGTGGCAGCGGCGATGGCGCTTGCAGTGGTTCAGCCAGATTTGGTCAGTTTTGCGGGCGTAGCGCCGACCTTAATTTACTTGAAGTCTGAGGACCGAGTGATAAGTTTGGCTGGGCTGGGCTGGTGGCCTAAGTCTGCTAGTCTGGAGGCTCTGCGCCAAGCTAGCGCCGATGGCAACGTGCCTGATGGCTTGCTTCGCACTGTCATACCAGCGGCGCCCGCCACCCATATCTTGGCCCTACGAAAGTTCGGCTCAATTTCCTTTGAGGAGGCAGCTGCGTCGGCACTCG
Source organism: uncultured beta proteobacterium (assembly GCA_903840825.1). Lineage (GTDB taxonomy): Bacteria > Pseudomonadota > Gammaproteobacteria > Burkholderiales > Burkholderiaceae_C > Rhodoferax. The sequence goes on along the minus strand of CAIMHL010000051.1, from coordinate 1,344 downwards.
AGCTTGCTCGCGATGGTTTCGCGGTATACCCTTTACTGGCGAGAAATTTGAAGGCTGTATCTGCACGAAACGCACAGTGGCGGTCAAATGCTGAGATCTATCTTCCCAACGGCATCGCCCCAAACGTTGGCGATCTCTTTAGGCAAGCAGACTTGGCACGAAGTATCTCAGGGATGATCTCGGCTGAGCGCGCTAGCGGGGGAGATCGTGATACCAAACTTCAAGCGGTACACAATTATTTTTACAAAGGACCAATTGCTGATTCAATCGCCGATTTTCACTCTGCGAATGGAGGATTCGTTACCAAACAAGACCTGGCAGAATTCGAAACACCGTTAGAGGAAAGCATACACGCAAGTTATCGTGATTACACAATTCATACTTGTGACGTCTGGTGTCAAGGCATCGTATTGCCACAGGCTTTAAAGACGCTAGAGGGTTTTGATATCCGGAAGATGGGGCATAACACAACGGCCTACATTCACACCATAGCCGAGGCGATGAACCTGGCATTTGCGGACCGCGAAGCCTATCTGGGGGATCCTGCCTTTGTGAATGTTCCGACACGGGCACTACTTTCCTCAGAGTACGCTGTTCGCCAGCGAGGTCGTATCGATCCGCAACGTGCTTTCGGCAAGATGCCGAGTGCGGGAAATCCTACTGGGAGCGAGCATAGATTTACTGCGCAGGCGCAGTTGTTGGCGGCCCGTGGGAGTGCGGCGGCTATGTCGCCAGACACGATATACGCCTGCGTTGCGGATCGCTTTGGAAACGCTTACTCGGCAACCCTCTCGGACACCTCCATTGACCCGCCAACGATTCCTGGAACTGGGCTCGCAGTTTCTTCTCGAGGGTCTCAAAGCCGGCTTGATCCAAGTCACCCTAGCGCAATGGCACCGGGGAAGCGACCGCGATTGACGCCGGCGCCTGCCATGGCATTTCACGACGGTAAATTTTTTATGGCCTGGGGTACTCCTGGTGGCGATGTACAAATGCAGGCTATGTTGCAAGTATTTTTAAATGTCACTGAATTTGAGAAGCGAGTACAGGAAGCTATTGAAGCGCCCCGCATCTGTACCAAGAACTTCCCCGATTCATTCGCTCCTCATGGCTACTTTCCAGGGCGATTGCTTTTTGAGGAAAACCTGCCAGATGTCGTAGCGGCAGAATTGCAGCAACTTGGCCACGATGTTGAAAAAATACCGATGATGCCCGGCGTAAGCGGGGCTGTTTGTGCAATAGTGCGTGATCCGAAATCAGGGTTGCTTAGCGCCGGCGCTGACCCAAGGCGCGAGTCCTATGCGCTCGCATGGTGAAGCGTTGACTTGTCCAGAAGCATCAAGC
>CAIMHL010000050.1 GCA_903840825.1 uncultured beta proteobacterium | reverse complement strand
TCAGACGTGTGCTCTTCCGATCTAAGGTAACCTTTTGGCCCGCGGCCAGGCCGGAACCAAAAGTGACATCAGTGGACTCGGCTGTCGTGCTTGTTCCCTGCGTAGTTACTGCTGACAAGGAGGCCTGCCCATTGTCAACACTGGCCATACTGAAGTTGCTAGCCAGTCCCGTAGCACCCGTGACCATAATCTTGTAGGGGGCCGATGCATCCCCCGTGTTGACAATTTGGGCTGTTATGCCCAAACCAGCGCTGTTGATGGCAGTTGCTACGCCCAAAGGGGTGGTTTCGGTTACCGCAATGGCGGTGGCAGCTCCACCGTTCACTGACAACGCCAAGCTGAAGGCCGCGCCGCCGTTGATGGCCGTCGTTGTTGTGGCAAACCCGGCGCTGATGCTGCGTTGCGCACTGGCGAGTTGTGTCACGTCGACCGTGTGGCTGCCAGTGGCAGAGCTGGAGCCTGCAGCCACGCTGAGCGCCGAGGGCTGGTTATTGGAGGGGGCGATGCTATTGAAACTGCTCTGGTTTTTGAGATCGGCAAAGGCTGTCTTCAACTCAGCCAGCACGAACTTGATGGCCGAATAGCCTGAAATGTTGGCGGTAGATTGGGCCACCTTTTTGTCAATGATGGCTTTGGCTGGGACCTTTTCAGCATCTACCAAGCTCTGGGCCAAGGCCTTGACATCAATACCCGAACCCGCGCCCAAGGCGGTAATGGTGTTAGTGGCCATACGGGAAGCTTTGGAGGTTGATTTGAAACATTTACTTGTCAATCGGACAGAGACTTGAAAACTTGAGGGACTGGCCGCTAAGTCAGCTTATTTAATGTAATTAAATAGGCTGAGTTGTGAAATTTTGGCAAAGCTACTCTGCGCGGCCTCCAGGGCCAGCATCTGCTTGTTCATCTGGGTGAAGGCAGTGGCGTAGTCAAGGTCTTCGATGTTGGAGAGCGTTGTTTTAAGGCTCAGGATAGTGTCCCGAATAATGCTGGCCTGCTGATCGACCACTTTCATGTCGGTGCCGATGCTGGCCTGGGCCAAAGAAATACCTTGCTGCAAGCTGTCGACCTCACCCAAGCCGCGTTGCATGGCAGTATGGTCAGACTTATTGATGCCTTCGGTCAGATCATCGAGGGACTGAAAAAAGCTGACACCTGCGCTGACGCCATCGACCGTGCGCACCACACGGACAAACGCGTCAGAACCCGTTCGGTTAATGGGAATGCTTTGATTCTCCCCGACCATCACGTTCATGCGGGTCTGATCGCCCTGGTAAACAGTTTGCCCCGAGGCATCGGCCGCAAAGGCGGACTGACTCACACGACTACCCGCAAACAGGTAGTTACCGCTGCTGTCTTGCGTGTTGGCCAGACTGAGCAACTGACCCCGAAGTCCTTTGAGCTCGGTGCCGATGGCTTGGCGATCCGTAGTACCCAGGGTGTCGTTGCTCGCCTGGATGGCCAACTCCTTGACCCGAACGATCAGTTCATTGGCACTTTTGAGGGAAGCGTCTTCGGCGCTAAGGCGGGTATTGACGGTATCGAGCGACTTACTGTAGCTGTCTTGGCGTCCGATGACAGACTTCAACCGCAAAATTGCGGCTGACTGGTCAGGCGCATCACTGGGGTTGAGTACCTGCTTTTGGGCCGAAATTTGGGCGTGCGATTTAGCTAAATCCGTTTGCAATTTACCCATTTGCTGGCTTGCACGGTCAAAAAGATAGCTGGTAGAGATTTGCATAAGTCACCCGGTTTTATCGAACCTGCAAGATACTGTCAAACAATTGACTCGCAACTTGCAAAATTTTGGCAGAGGCCTGGTAGGCCTGTTGAAAGCGTATGAGGTCAGCAGCCTCTTGGTCAAGACTGACACCTGAAACCTGCTCACGAGAGCTAACAGCTTGGTCATGCACGACGGTCAAGGCCACCTTGGCAATCGTCGCCTGACGGGCAATGTTGCCCATGTCGTTGACGTGGTCGATATACGCAGTACCCAGCGTTTTATTGCCCACCAAGGCCTTGCGCTCCAACGCAGCGAGGGCGAGCATGTTGTCGTTGTTGCCAGTGCCGTCCACGTTGCCGTCCATCCTGAAGCCATCGCCCGCTTTGGGGGGGCTGGTGAAAGACATGTGCAGGCCTTGGTATGAAATACCGGCCTTGAGTTGGACGGGGTCAAAGTCGCGCTCAGCCAACACCGTGCCGGTTTTGACGTCTTTGATGGTGTAGCGTGTGGCGGTGGTGAAAGTGAGCTGCATGGGCTGGGCACGCAGGGCTTGCTTGGCATCAATGGGGTCGCCGCTGTAGCTGGCAGAGACGCTGGCATTGCCAGCCCCGGTCACAAACACGAGCAGGTCGTCAGGTACTTTGCCGCTGATGGTGGCGCCTGTTCTAAAGCCCAGCTTGGCAAGATCAGCAGGCGAGCCAGTACCAAAGCCGAGTTCAATTTTTCCCGTCACCGATGTGGCCGTGAGGCTGACCTGCCCGGTAAAGAGACCCGCTGTGACACCCAAAGCGTTAACCGCAGTGCCTGCCAGGTTGGGTGGGTCGATTTGGATGTCGCTGCCATCGGCCGTACTCAGCACCAACTCGCCATCGCGGGAGATCGCAGCCGATACTTTGCTGGTGACACTTTGGCCGTTGACCGCATCAACCAGTGACGACATGCTCGCAAAGGGATGGCCGGGGATGACCACGCTGTTGAGCGTGAGGGGCCAGGTGAGTGTGAGTTGGCTGGCGGGGACCCGAATTTCGTTGATGGCTTGAGCTTTGACGCCTGTTGATGCATTAGCAGGGTTGTTGATCCACGCTGCAATATCACTGGCCTGCATCTTTGCACCTGCTGGAGTGAGCGCGCCCAGTGCTTGACCGTTCAGGACTAAAGTGCCAGATGCCAGCCCGGTCGTCTGCGCAGGGGCAATACGGCTACCCGTTAAGGAAGCGGCAATCGGCACCGTGCCGGTAGGAACACCTTGCTTATCAAAGGTGGGTTGCTGCAGCGTAGAAGCCTTGGCACCATAAAAAACAGTCACCCCTTTGTAGCCGCTGGCGCCAGACTGATTGAGGTAAGCCGCGCTGTAGGTGGCCCCCGCAGCAAAGCCGTTATCAGGCGTCATGACCTGAGCTTGCAGGGTAGCGTCCATGGCTTTTCCGATCAATTGGCGGCCGTCACGGGTTATGAACTGCAGTTGTTGGCCTGCATCAGCGCCATCAAGAAATAAGGCAACGTCTTGCAATCCATTGGGCACCTTGGTGATAGTTGCCACCGGTAAGCTACTGCTTAAGCTAACAGCACGCCCTGCACTTGGGTGAGGGTTGTTCACCAAGGCTTGCGCCAAAGGTGTGGGGCCCGCCACCAATTCGACCTGGAAAGTGATAGCGGCCTCTGCACCACCCGTGTTGTTGGCACCTTTAATGATGCGAAACTGCGCTGCAGCCGAGACCCGCATGGCGTCGGTAAAGGCCACGCTCATGCCGCCGGCAGCAGTGGCGGAGCCAGGGTCCATCACAAACAGTGCGCCTCCAGGCTCACCATAACCATCTACGCCTTGTTGATGAATAGCATTCACCTCATTTACAAACGTGGTGGCCAGGTTGTCAAGCGCGCTGCGGGTGCTGCCCAAAACCTGCTCCCTAAAAGCCATAAGCCCGGCCAGTGAGCCACTGGTCACACTGGTCAGCGGCGATGGTGTTCCGTAGGGGTCAAGTACCAGGCTTACTTTTTCAGGTGAAGCCGCATTGAAGTTGGCTGAAATGGCCGTGGCTTTGCCACCATTGACCACAATATCCTGAGTGACCGAAGGTCCAAGGCTGACCAAAACCTCGCCGTTTTCACTGAAGTGAGTGTTGACATGCGTGAATCCTGATAACTCTTTGAGCAAGTTGTCACGCTGGTCCAAAAGTGCGGCAGGCTGGGCGTTGACGGTTTTGTTGTTGGTGAGCTGTGAGTTGACCTGCGCGAGCTGCTTGATGATGGAGTTCATCTGGCCCACACTGCTCTCAACAGCCTGGCTCGTCTCGTCTTGAACCAAGTCAAGCTGGCTGGATAGCTGGCCAAACCTGGAGGCCACGGCTTGGGCATCCCGCACAAAGCTGCCCCGCACCACGGTGGAGGCCGGATCTGTGGATAGGTCACGGGCCGATGAAAAAAACTGATCCAGAGCGCTGGTCAACCCCATGGTTTGTCCACCCATGACATCAACCACACGGTTGGCGTAATTGACCATCGGCTCTTGGCTAGAAAGGTCACTGCTGCTGTTGCGCAAGTTGGCTTCGGCAAATGCGTTGTACTGGCGCTGGATACGGTCAACCATGACGCCGGTGCCCATGAAAATGGTGCCGAGCTTGCTGACCGGGTTGGCTTGCAACACCACCGATTGACGGGAGTAGCCTTCGGTGGCGACGTTGGCGATGTTGTTACTGACCGTGCCAAGCGCGCGCTGGTAGGCGGCGACGGCATTGGAGGCAACGCCTACTAAATCGGTCATAAGGCACCTCGGTCAAGGACAGTTGGCGGACCTACCAAAGGAATAGGGCCTGGCCTTTGGAGGGGCAGCACAGTTTGCACGGGCGCTTTCAAGGCAAAGCTTTTGGCAGCAGCCTGACCGCGGTCAAGCGCAATCGGGGTAGGCACGCCAGTGTTGCGGGCTTCTAACATGGCAGCGGTGCTGGGGGCTGAGGGCACAGGAATGTTTTTAACCAGCATGTCGGCAACGCCCAAGGTGTTGCGCTTGGCCATTTGGGTGGCCACTTCTTTGTCAAACATGCCCTCGAAGGTGTCTTTACCTGAAGAGTCCGACAGGTCGCTTTTGATGGTGGCTTCACGCATGGACTTCATCATCATCTGAATAAACAGACCTTCAAACTGCTGGGCAGTTTCTTGCGTAGCCGCTTTGGCGTCTTGACGCGCCAGGCCCTTGAGCTTGCCCAGCCCATCAAAGTCCAGGTAAGACCGGGGTGTGACGGCCGATGCGACTGGCAAGGATGAGTTGGCGTTGTTGATGGGGTCCATGGCGGCTACTGAGTTGCTTAAATAACCAAGAGTTCGGCCCGCAGGCTGCCCGAACTTTTAAGGGCTTCCAAAATCGCAATCAGCGCAGAAGGCGTAGCACCGACCTGGTTGATGGCATCCACAATTTGGCGAAGGTCTACGCCAGGCTGAAACAAAAACATAGGTTTGTTGGGCTCGCTAACCTTGACATCCACGTTTTGCACTGCAGCCGTTTGACCTTGTGACAACGGGGCCGGCTGGGACACTTCGTTGGTGGCCGAGACTGATACCGAAATAGTGCCATGCGTTACCGCTGCCGCAGTAACGCGCACATTGCGGCTGATCACCACTGTGCCTGTGCGTGCGTTGACCACCACGCGTGCAACAGGCTCGCCCGGTTGTACATCGAGGTTTTCAATCATGCTCATGAAGGTGACGCGCTGGCTGGTGTCGAGTGGGGCACGAACCATGATGGAGACCCCATCAAGCGCTTGCGCAACATCAGCGCCAAATCGGTCATTGATGACTTTGATGATGGCCGCTGCGGTGCTGAAGTCGCTCTCGCGCACGTTGAGTAAAACGTGGTCCGCCTTGTCAAAGGGGTTGTCCACTGTTTTTTCAACGCTGGCACCACCAGGAATGCGTGTGGCAGTGGTAACGCCCACAAAAACTTTGGAGCCTGCGCCTCCGGCATCGATACCCGTGGCCGGCAAAGCGCCTTGAGCCAGGGCGTAAATTTCACCGTCAACGCCGCGCAAGCTGGTCAGCAAGAGGCTGCCACCACGCAAGCTAGAGGCTTTGCCGATAGCTGAAATATTGACGTCAATACGCTGGCCTGGCTTGGCCATGCCGGGCAGGTCGGCAGTGACCATGACGGCAGCAGCGTTTTTAACATCGATCTTGCCGCCGCCCGAGGCAGTCTCAAAATCTGAAATGGGGCCTTCCTGGCTGACACCGAGGCGACTTAAGAGGGTTTTAATGCTTTGTGTGGTGAAAGACAGGTCGGAGCCGTCTCCTGTGCCTTGCAATCCCACGACCAAGCCGTAGCCTATGAGTTGGTTGCTGCGCATGGCGGCCACCGTGGTGAGGTCTTTCACGCGGTCCGCGTGCGCCCACGAAAAGGGCACAGCCCAGAGCAAGAGGGTCAGTAGCCAATTTTTCATGTGGGGTTCTCCAAAATCAGCTTAAAAGGGCCAGAGCTTGAGCAAGGAACTGGTGCCCCAACCGGCTTGGGCCGTTGCAGCGAGATCGCCTGTGCCACGATAGGTAATTTGGGCATTGGCTAAGCGGCGTGACTGCACGGTATTGTTGGGTGCAATATCTTCCGGGCGGATGATGCCGGCAACTTGAATGATTTCAGAACCCTCTGTCAAAGCAAGTTGTTTTTCACCACGCAGCACCAGGTTTCCGTTGGCCATAACGCTTACAACCGAGACGGCAATAGAGCCGGTCAAAGTAGCTTGCTGGTCGGCAGAGCCAGCGCCTTTGCTGTCGATGGTGCCGCCCAATGTGTTGGCACCGTTCATTAACCCGCCCATGCCTTTCATAAAGTTTTGCACCCCAAGTGGGGCCACATCATTGGTGGACTTGCGGCTTAACGCATTATTTTGGGTGCGTGCAGCTTGGGTTGACTCGCTGAGTAGCACAGTGATGACATCGCCAACCTGAAAATTGCGTCCTCGACCGAACCAGCTGTCACTTTGACGCGCCACATAAATAGCGCCAGTAGCTTGGCGTGACTGCTCTTGGGCAACAGGAAATACCGGTGCAAAGTCTGGCGTGTGCGCCAGGGGCTTGGGGGGAATCACAGAGCAGCCTGTAGCAAGCCAGGTGACCAGTGCTGTCAGAAAAACCAGAATGAGTTTCATGGTCTGCTCAGTTACATGTTTTGGTTGACATATTTCAACATGCCGTCCACCGCAGAGATCGCCTTGGAGTTGATCTCGTAGGCGCGCTGGGTCTCAATCATGTTGACCATTTCTTCCACCACATTGACGTTGGAGGCCTCCAAGGTGCCTTGCATCAGGGAGCCCGCACCACCTTGCGTGGGAAGTACAACCTGCGGGGCGCCACTGGCAGGTGTTTCCTTCATGAGGTTTTGCCCCATAGACTGCAAACCACTCGGATTCACGAAGCGGGCAATTTGAATTTGACCCAACACCTGTTGACCACCCGTATTGAGTTCGACAGAGACGGTGCCATCGCGGCCAATAGTGACACTGGCGGCCGTATTGGGCACCGTGATTGCAGGCTGAAGCAACGAACCGTTGGAGGTGACGATCTGACCGGTTGCGGATAATTTGAAATTGCCGTCGCGGGTGTAAGCAATGGAGCCATCGGCCTGAGCAATTTGAAAATGCCCATCGCCGGCAATTGCAACGTCCAGTGGATTTTGGCTGTTCACCATATTGCCCTGTGAATGCAGTTTTTCAGTAGCAACAACGCGCACACCGGTACCCAACATGAGGCCGGTCGGTGCTTGCGAGGCGGCGTCGGTCTGCCCACCTGCTTGGCGAATATTTTGGTACAACAGATCTTCAAAAACAGCGCGATCACGCTTGAAGCCTGTGGTGTTGACGTTGGCCAGATTGTTGGAGATCACGTTCATACGTGTCTGCTGGGCGTCTAACCCAGTCTTGGCGACCCACATTGATGCGTCCATTGTTAGCTCCTCTTTTTCATCAGCGTATTAAGTATCGGCACGAGCGCCATTAACTTGACTTCATCATGGTGGCACCTGACTCGTCAATTTGCTTGCTTTCTTTGATCATGTTGACTTGCTGCTCAAAGGAGCGGCTTTGCGCCATCATCTTGACCATGACTTCCATGGCATTCACATTGCTACCCTCAAGACTTCGGGAAGTTACTGAAGGGATGACGGGGCCTGGCTGAATGTCTTGGCCTGGCTTTCCGACCACTTGGAAAAGCCCCGTTTCTGTGCGCTGCAGTAGCGTTTTGCTGGTGTCGCGCAAAAGCAATTTACCTACAGTGACCGCAGGTGCATTGCCAGCTTGGGCGGGATCAGTAGCAAAAACAGTGCCGTCGCTAGAGATGGTGACCATCAGCCCCCTGGGAATCGTGATGGGCGCACCGCCCTCGCCTTGCACCAAATGACCCGCACCGTTTTCCAGTGCCCCACCAGCGTTGATGCGCAAATCGCCACGACGGGTAAAGGACAACTTTCCGTCAGGCGCTGAAATGCCCAGAACGGTTTGGTCGTTCATGGATATGTCAAGGTCACGGCCTGTTGACATTGGAGTGCCTGGCGTCATGTTGATGTAGTCGGACGTGAAGGCTTGGGGTTGCACACGGGATTCAAAGCCTGGCCCTTCAGCCTTGATCGCCTGAAGGGCCGCCTCAAAGCTGCGCTTGAAGCCGGGTGTTGACACATTGGCAAGCTCGTTGGTCGTCATTTGACGGGCAACCCGCTGCTCATTGATGGCAACTACGGCATTGAAGGCTAAGCGATCCATGTAAGTATCCTTTGTTTGCTAATGCTTAGCCAGCACGCATATTGATGATGGCAGAGGTCATCGTGGTACTGGTCTCAATGGCTTTGGCGTTGGCCTGGAAGTTACGCTGAGCAGTAATCAGGTCAACCAACTCTTGCGTCAAATCGACGTTAGCACGCTCAGTGGCACCGGCGCGCAAGGTACCGAAGCCGGCGCTACCCGCAGTGCCCAGTATGGGCTTACCAGAAGCCGCTGAGGCCAAAAAGCTGGAGTCACCAATTTGGCGCAGACCGACAGGGCTGGAGAAGTTGGTCAGCAAAATTTTGGCCAACGATTTTTGAGTGCCATTGGAGAAGCTGGCGCTTACCAAGCCATCATTGCCGATAGTGACCCCCACCAAGTCCCCCTCAGGCGCACCGTCTTGTGACTGCGACAACACCGCAAAAGCAGCGGAGTTTTGAGTTGAGGCGGAGTAATCAATATTGATAGTCAGGGCGCCCTTACCACCGGCCAAGAAGACGGTTTCAAGCTGAGTGCCCTTAAGCGGAGAGAC
>CAIMHL010000049.1 GCA_903840825.1 uncultured beta proteobacterium | reverse complement strand
GTTTTCTGCGCCAAGAGCAGGCGCGCTGCCCTTGCCCAGCAGGCCGGCTGCCCGGGCGGCGTTCATTGCAGCGGGGGTCATTGATGTAGGGCTTGCGGCTGGCGCAGTGCCTGAAGCGCTGGCAGAGCCTGCATCGATGCTGACGGCCACTTGGGCCTGGCCAATGCCGCACCAAAACGTGGAGGCTGCCAGCAAGCAGGCAATTTGGGTGCGTGAAAAGAGCGCTTGGCCTTGGGTGGTCATCTATGAGTCTCGGATCTTGAAAATTAGTTAGGCGGTTTTGGCCAGTGCGGGGGTGTTGCCACCAAAGCGGCGGTCTCGGTGCTTGAACCAAGCAATGGCTTGTTGCAACTCGTAGGGGGTGAAGGCGGGCCAGAGCACATCGGTGAAGTACATCTCGGTGTAGGCCATTTGCCAGAGCATGAAGTTGCTGATGCGTGACTCGCCGCCGGTGCGGATGAGCAGGTCGGGCTCGGGGGCGTACGCCAAGCCGAGGTGTTGGGTGAGGCTGTCTTCGGTCATGTCATCAACCGACTTATCCGGGTGAGCCGCTTGCCAGGCCCTGACTGCCTGCACGATGTCTTGGCGGCCGCCGTAGTTGGCGGCGATGGTGAGGGTGATTTTGGTGTTGTGGGCCGTGTTGGCCTGTGCGTCCTTGATCAGGGCCTGAATTTGGGGGCTGAAGCGTGAGGTGTCACCCGCCACTTTGAGGCACACGCCCTTGGCGTTCATGTCTTTAACTTCTTTTTGCAGGTACAGCGCCAGCAATCCCATGAGGCTGGAGACTTCGTCTGCCGGGCGAGCCCAGTTTTCTGTACTGAAGGCAAACAAGGTGAGGTAGCGTACGCCACGGTCCGCGCAGGCTTGCACAATATGACGCACCTGACGCGCCCCAGCCGCATGGCCAAATGCCGCTGGCATGGAAAATTGCTTCGCCCAACGCCGGTTGCCGTCCATGATGATGGCAACGTGCTGAGGAGGGAGTGCTTTGACCAACTTCATTTAAAGTTACTTAGGACTGAAGTTAAAAACCGAACGCAAGCCCAGTGCTGAGGATGCCGTAGTGCTTGTCAAAACGGCTAGCCGTCATGGTGTTGTAGGCAAAGGGTATCTCGCCAACAAATTGGTTGGTCATGTATTGCCCGCGTACAAAAATAGCGGTGTTGCGCAGCACGCGGTACATCACTTCACCTAGAAAAACATGGTTGGTTTCGTACGTAATGCCACCTCGTTTTTGGATGGTTGCATCAATTTGGCCGCGGTTGATGCGCTGAAACTGGTAGCCGCCACGAAGTAGCCAGTTTTGCTGTTGCCAGGTTGCAGACATTCCCCCGGAGGCAAAGCTCGCTTTGTATTGCGCTTCGTTGTAGACGTCAATGCCGTAGATTTTGTTAGGAATTAAAAAACCATCGCCGCTGCTGCAAATCCCAAGAACGGCTTGGGGGGTAAATGTCAGCGCGTAGCTGCACCCGCCAAGCGCTGCGGTGCCGTTTACCGATTTCACTTTGACTTGACTGACGCCCGCACCACCATAAACACTGAAATCTAGTTGGTTGAACAGTCGTGTGCTTCCAATCAAATCTACTTGGACCTGCGCATCGTTGGGTTTGTTGACCGTGACAGAGCTCAATGTTTGGCCACGCACCGTGGTGGGGCTTGATTTATTGAGTGCTGCTGAATAGTTGCCCCAAGCACCTACGCGCAAGGCCAAGCTCGGCTGGTAGCCACTGGCCTCACCCAGCAATTTGTATTGCGCGCCCATTTGCTAGGTATTGATAGTGAGTAGGTCGGCGCGGTAATCCAAGCGACGCTGCCAGAGCGCGCCATCGACCCAAATATCAGACGTGACGGCGATGCCTGCCCGAACATGCGCACCGTGGTAGTCGCCTACGTTGGTGCCCGCATAGGTGGCGTCGCTGCCCCTGATGTTGAAGATATCGACCGCGTTATTGACCAAGTCATAGCTCACTTCAAGCTCGATTTCGCCAGGTGTCGATGCGTGCTTGGCCGTTAGCAGCGCGTCCAAGGGCGCTGCTAGTACAGGGTAGCTGCAAAGACATCCAGCAAGACCGAATGAAGTGATCCGTTGCATCATCGTGAGGTGGATTCCAGGGTGAATTTGCCTTTGATACCGAGTCCATTCAGGCTTTGGGCGTTCCCTACTGCCAATGGAACTTCCAGAGACAGTGATTGCACAGCACCGGTGGTGCCGCTGGCGATGTTCAGGTTGCTCACGAGCATCGTGACGTCGAACGCACCTGTCACGTTAAGAAGGTCGCCAAACGGGTAGTTTGAGACTGCTTCTGCCTTGTCCATTAACACATTGAGCACATTGGTGACATTGAAGCTCAAGTCAGTGCCACTGGCGGCCAGCAATTGATTGGCTGTGGTGTTTGTTAATGTTTTGTAGACCATGACACCTGCTGAGGTGACACCATAGGCATAGACTTTTGCATCGGCAGGGACGGTTGCCGTCAAAGTGCCGCCTGAAACGCTCAGCTTGACTTTGTCCAAAATGACTTTGACCTCTCGCGTCTTATCACTGGCCTTACCAATTTCCTTGATCGACAAGCCCACGGAAATGACACTTCCTGTTGTTGCGGCTATAGGCGAGCCATTGATGGTGTAGGCAAAGCTGATGGTGTTGGGCATGCCCGCCAGCGTGATGCCGGCTGTGGACTTGAACGCCGTTAAAGTAGCTGTGGTGGGAACGTCCCCCTGTGTGAAGGTCAACGTGTCGCTGTTGATGGACAGGCTGTTGGTGTTGCCTGCAATATTGGGCGGAATAACGGGGGGTGTTACGCCAGCGGGTGTGACAGCTATTAGCGCGGTGTTGATGGCTGTAACGGCTGCCGCATCATTGTCTGTGCTGGCATCGCTCAGGTCTGCCAGTTGGTTTTTTACTGTTGTCCAGTCAATAGTCGATGCAGCGCTTGAGGTCAGTATTGCTTTGCTTGCCGTAGCGATGTAAGCAATGGCCGTGTTTTGCTGAAGTGACGTTGTCTTGGCCACCAAGGTGGTCGCGTCGGTGGCCTTCACCAAGGTGGTTGCTTGTGTGGTGACTGACTCGGTGATGAGGCTGGCCAAGCTAGTGCTGTTCAGGTCGCTGGTAGCCGCTTTTGCGGCAAGCAGAACAGTGTCAGTGGTGGCTGCGAGCTGCACCACAGAAGTAACTACAGCAGCGCTGACCAAAGTAGCGTTGACTACACCGCTGCTGCTGACCAATGGGAGGGTTGGGTTGGCCGTAATGGTGTTGGCAACAGCCTTGGCCACTTGGCTGTAAAGGGCTTGAATGGTGGCCGGGCTGGCATCCCCTGCCAAGCCGCCCAGTGTGTCAGCTATTTGTTGGATGATGACTTGCATGGCGACGGTCTTGGTACGAAGCTCTAGATTGCCAGAGGCCATAGGGTCAATTTTGGTGACGTCAGTCCCAGCGGGCAGACCCATGGCCGCGGCCACTTGCGCTGCTGTGAGTCCGCCGCTCACCATGAGGCTGGTGAGGGGCGTAGCTACGGCGCTGCCTGCTGGTGCTTTGATGAGGCCCGTAAAAAGAACGCCGGTATCTATGCTGGTACCACCGCTGATCACAATCGTGCTGGCACACGAAGGCGTAAAGGAGAAGTCACCCGTGGCATTGGTGGTGGTGGTGACCTCGCCCGTGTCCTTGACGCCGTTGTTGTTGGTGTCACACAAGACTTGGGACCCGCTCAAATAGCCATCCACTGCTTTTCCACTGCTGCTGGTGATGAGAACGCTGCTATCTCCACAGGCTGTAAGAGCCAGAGCAATCGAAATGGATAGGAGTGATTTTGAATTTGAAATCATTGGGGATCCTGTTTGGATAAATATCGAAACCGACAAAACAACTGTCAAGTTATTTTATTGACAATTATCATTCAATTGAAAAAAATTATTTTAAATAAACATTTAATTAAAAAACAAAATTTATCGTTTAATGAGAAATTAAACATTTAAATTTATTTTTATTCATATAAAATTTCTTAATCACCCAAATGGGGGATATGATATTTGTGGTCAATCTCTTGGTTTTTCGATGTCCTGCGCATTTAGTCGTGCATCGATATGCGCTTCGAAGTCACACGACTTGAGTTCTTATGAGAGACAAAGACTTGAAAATGGAGTTAAATTAGTCGCATCCAAGGTGTCCGGCAGTGCGCAATGAGGTCGAGTTATCATGAAGCCCTCTGGCGTGGGTTGACCCTCAACCCCCGATTTCCCTCTGATACCGCCTAAAGCGACCGTGACCCGTGCGTCTTAATTCAATCAAGTTATCCGGCTTCAAGTCATTTGCTGAGCCCACAACCTTTATGCTGCCCGGCCAACTGGTGGGCGTGGTGGGGCCAAACGGCTGTGGTAAGTCCAACATCATGGATGCGGTGCGCTGGGTGCTGGGGGAGTCCAAAGCGTCTGAGTTGCGCGGCGAGTCGATGCAGGACGTTATTTTTAACGGCACCAACACCCGCAAACCCGCCAGTCGCGCCAGCGTGGAGCTGGTGTTTGACAATGCCGACCACCGGGCCGGGGGGCAGTGGGCCACCTTTGGCGAGATTGCGGTTAAGCGGGTGCTGACCCGTGACGGCACCAGCAGCTACTTTATCAACAACCTGCCCGTGCGCCGGCGTGATGTGCAAGACGTTTTTCTGGGCACTGGTTTGGGGCCAAGGGCCTACGCCATCATCGGTCAGGGCACCATCAGCCGCATTATTGAGAGCAAGCCTGAAGAGCTTCGTCTCTTTCTGGAAGAAGCCGCCGGCGTTTCCAAGTACAAAGAGCGCCGCCGTGAGACCGAGAACCGCCTGAGCGACACGCGCGAGAACCTGACCCGCGTGGAAGACATCTTGCGCGAGCTAAACGCCAACCTGGAAAAGCTCGAAGCGCAGGCCATTGTGGCCAAGAAATACAACACCTTCTCGGCTGAGGTCACGCTCAAACAGCACCAGCAATGGTTTTTAAAGCGCACCGAGTCACAGGCGGACCAAGACAAGGTCAAGGCCGATGCAATGGGCGCGGTCAACGCGCTGGAGGGGCGGGTCGCTGACCTGCGCCACATTGAAGCTGAGCTGGAAACCGTGCGCCAGGCGCATTACGCTGCAGGCGATCAGGTCAACCAAGCGCAAGGTTTGCTGTACGAGGCCAGTACCGAGGTGGGTCGGCTAGAGGCCGAGATCCGTTTTGTGGTGGAGGGGCGCCATCGGGTAGAGCAGCGTTTGCTGGTCTTGAAAGAGCAAACCGCGCAATGGGCCACGCGCCAAGATGATGCCACCCAGGAGATAGAAAACCTGTCTGAACTGGCGATGGTCGGTGAAGAGAAAACCGAACTATTGGCAGCGCAGCTTGAAGACCAGGCCCAGCAGCTGCCTGACCTGGAAGAGGCTTTGCGCTTGGCGCAAAAAGGCGCCAACGAGCAGCGCGCCAGCGTGGCCCAGGTGCAGCAGCAAATTCAGGTGCTGGCTGCCGACCAGCGCAGTATTGAGGAGCAGTCACGAGCGCTGGGTACCCGGCGCGAGCGCCTGAGCACCGACCG
>CAIMHL010000048.1 GCA_903840825.1 uncultured beta proteobacterium | reverse complement strand
CCTGCCCACGATGGATGCAATGTCGCCTGCGGCAAAAATTTGGGGGTCCGTCACCGTTTGTAGCTGGTCGTTCACCTGGATGAAGCCGCGCTCATCCAGCGCCAGACCCGTGTCTTGCAGCCACGCCGGCCCCCCCGCTTGGGTCACCCAGACCACCTCATCGGCGGCCAGCAACTCGCCGTTGGCCGCGCGCAAATGGCCGGCTGACACTTCTTGCACTTGGGCGTTGTGGTGGATCACCACGCCACGCTGTGTCAACACCTGCTCAAAGTGACCACGCACGCGGGCGTTGTGGGTGGGCAGCAGGTGCGGGCCACTGTTGAAGATATGGAAAGAGAGCTCATTGGGGTCCCGGCCCAGCGCCTGCAACTCTCGGCGCAAGCGGTATTGCATGGACAAGGTGAGCTCCACGCCGCCCGCACCACCGCCGACTACGGCAATGGTGGTGGGGCCAACCTGCTGACGCACACGCGCCAGCAAGGCCAGCCAACGTTGGTTGAACTGGTGAATGGGTTTGACGGGCACAGCATGCGCTAGCGCGCCCGGCACCGCACTGACCTGGGGCGAGGAGCCAATATTGATGGAGGCCAAGTCGTAGGGCACCGGCGGGCGGTTGGCACACAGCACCTTGCCCGCTGCGCGGTCCAGGCCCACCACGGAATCACGGTACAAGCGGGCACCGGCAAAACCGGCCAAGCGCATCAGGTCAATATGGACCTGGTCGTAGTCGTAATGGCCAGCAATGTAGCCAGGCAGCATGCCCGAGTAAGGCGTGTGCACGTCCGTGCAAATCAGGGTGAGGCGCACGCCAGGCACAGGTTGCATGCCAAAGCGCTTGAGTACGCCGACGTGGCTGTGACCACCGCCTATTAATACGATGTCGCGCAAAACCGGTTGTTCAGATGCTTGCATTCAGGGGGTCCAAAGTGTGTCCGCCAGGGCCTGCAAAGCAGCCTGTTCGCGCTCAGCGGCAAACAAGGGCGCACGCTTGGCACACTGGTGCTGCAAACGGTGCAGCAAATTTTGATTATCGGTCAGGGGGTGGGCCAGATCTGCCCGGCACTTGCGCAACAAGGCGGCCAAGCCAAGCGCATCGCCCGCTTCAAAGTAGCCTTCATAGTCAAGCCCCAGCATGCCAATGTTGCCGTCGATGTTTGATGCCAGCACGGGTGTACCCGAGCGCACCGCCTCCATCACCACATGGGCACCGCCCTCCAGGCGACTGGTGTGCACCAGCACATGGGCGCGCTGAATGCGGCGCAAAGTGAGGTTGTGGGCCTGCGCGTCTAGCCAGCGGTAGCGCGGGCACGCCAGCGCAGTGGCTTGGGCGGCTTGGCCCAAGGCCGGATCAAGCGCAGCGCCAATATGGTCGATCAAGATGTCAGGCGCATGGGCCAGCAGGCGGGCAGACGCCATCAAGGTAAGCGGGTCTTTCTCGGGGCGCAGGTGCCCCACCATCACGGCGCGCAGATGCTGACTGGTTTTACTCAGATGCTTCCGCGCGGCCACTGATTGCAAGATGACCTGGGTTTTGGCTTGAAATTGTGGCGGCAACATGCGTGGCGCTTGGTCTTGCAGCACCACCAAGCGCTTGGCGAGGGACAGCGACTGAGCCACAACGGGGTCAACAGCTAAGTCTTGGTACAGGTCGGTGCCCGTAAGCACCACCCCCAGCCCCTGCTGGCCACGCGCCTGCGACCAAGCTTGCACCGAGGCCGCAGAGCGGCGAGCATGCAGCGCCAGCATGACCTCATCTTCCAATGCAAGCGGGCCGTCTGGCCAATTGCGCACAATACGCACGCTATAGCGATGATGGGATGTAGATTTTTCCAGCAAACTTCGCCAGCGCCGGGCCGTTTGCCAATTGCCGTTGTTGGCGTCGGCCAGTGCCGGGCTCACAATCACTACTTTGCGTGTTTTCATAAGAGGGAGGTTATAGCTTGATTTGCACGACTGACATGCTCAGCAGCACAAATGCCCGTAACGGCGACGCGGTGCACTTGGCGCACGCTTTTTTGGCAACGCGAACGCGCACGCTGGGGCTGATAGACGCTTGGGCAGCCGCCCTGCCCTCGTTAACAGTGCCAGACACCCCCGCCCTGAACCTGCCGCTTTGGGAGTGGGGGCACATAGCCTGGTTTCAAGAATGGTGGATTGGCCGCAACCCGCAGCGCACCCTGGGCACGCACTATGACCCCCACCGCCCTCGCCTGCCCTCCCGCTTGGCCCACGCAGATGCGCTTTACGACTCCAGCCAAGTGGCGCACGCCACACGTTGGCACTTGCCACTGCCCGACCTGCAAGCCACAAGGGCGTATTTGGCCGCGGTGCAGCAAGACACCCTGGCTTTGCTGCGCGCTGTGCCGCATGACGACGACGCGCTGTACTTTTGGCGCTTGGTACTTTTGCACGAGGCCATGCACAACGAGGCCGCGGTTTACATGGCCCAAGCGCTCGGATTGCCAATACCGCCAGCCCTCGCCTGGCGCACGGAAAGCGAACACGTTGGCCCTAGTCAACAACAGGCTGAGCTTGCAGTACCAGCGCAGCGCTGGCTGCTGGGATCGGGCCACAAAAAGGGCACGGGCGCACCCGGCTTTGCATTTGACAATGAATTGGTGGGCCAAACCGTGGAGTTGTCGGCTTTTCAAATCGATTCAGCGGCCGTGACCTGGGCACGTTATCTGCCTTTTTTGGAGGCCACCGGCCATGTTTTGCCACCTCATGTGCGCCTGTGGCAGGGGCAGTGGCAGCAGCGCCACTTTGGGCAATGGCAAGTGCTAGACCCGCACGCTGCGGCCGTGCATTTAAGTCTTACAGATGCGCAGGCTTGGTGCCGGTGGGCAGGCCGCCAACTTCCCACCGAGGCGCAATGGGAGTGTGCGGCCACCACCCTAAACGGATTTGTGTGGGGCGAGGTGTGGGAGTGGACGGCGAGCAGCTTTCACCCCTACACGGGTTTTGTCGCGCACCCTTACGCAGACTACTCTGCCCCTTGGTTTGGCACGCACCAAGTGCTGCGCGGGGCCTGTGCGGCCACGCCAAGCTGTATGGTGAATGTGCGCTACCGCAACTTCTTTACACCCCAGCGGCAAGATGTTTTCTCAGGATTTCGCTCGGTCAGATAAACTTCGCCACAAACTTAAATTTAAGAAAAATAGGCCTCTAGAGTACACCCAAGCTGCTTAGTAAGCTATTAATTTAATAGCAACTAAGTCATAGCCCAATAGACGGCAAACCGCTTGTCGGGGTCGGTCCAACCGGTAGCCGCACCAAAACCAGCTTGGCTGAGCAGTTGCTCGAAGCCGGCTTGCGTCCACTTGTACGAATTTTCTGTGTGGATCCGTTCACCTGCGATAAATTCGCGCCCTCCCCCGGGCCAACGCACCGTCACGTCGCGCGTAGCTTGCAGGTGCATCTCAATTCGAGACAGAGGAACGTCAAACCGGCCCACATGCTGCCAATGCGCCAACTCAAAATCGGTGCCCGTAAGGCGGTTGATGTGCAGCAGCAAGTTGCGGTTGAAGGCAGCGGTGACGCCCAGCGGGTCGTCGTAGGCGGCTTCCAATTCAGCGGTGTCTTTGACAAGGTCCACCCCAATAAGCAAGCCGCTTTCGGGCAGCGGGCCACAGGCGGCGTGCACGCTGCGCAAAAAAGAAAGCGCTTGCGATGGCGAAAAATTGCCAATGCTGGACCCCGGATAAAACAGCAAACGCGGTGCATGCGCTCCATCGCCCACCTCAGGAGGGAGTTCGAGCCCATCCGAAAAGTCAAGTCCCAGACCCAGCATCTCCAGCGCGGGGTACTGGCGCTGCAGGCTAGCCAGCGCATCGCGCAAGAAGTCCACCGAAATATCCACGGCCACATAGCGCTGTGGAAATAGCAATCCAAAGAGCCGGGCAGCCTTGGCGCAGTTCCCTGCGCCCAGGTCTATCAATGTGGAGCCGGCGCCAATGCTCTGGGCCATAGCCGAGCCATGCTCGGCAAAAATAGCCGCCTCAGTGCGCGTGGGGTAGTACTCGGGCAGTTCAGTAATCGCTTCAAACAAGCGCGAACCCAGGGCGTCGTACAAAAACTTGGGCGACGCCCAAGCACCACCATGGCGAGGGTCAGCACTCAATCCTTTCAGCAACTCATGGCGGATGGCGTCGGTGTTTTCTTGGTAAACCTGCAGAAAATGAGGCGTCTTCATGGTGGGCTTTGAGCATATAAAATGGGAGATCTTAGCTGCGGCCTAAATTTTCGCCCCATCTAAAGACCCGCAACATGCCAGCTTTTACCCAAACGAAATCGTAATTGTCCTCAGACGCGGTTTAATACCAATATCATTTTTATCAATCTTTTATGAAATCACTTTTTCTTGTCCAAACTAAACGCGTATTTCTAACCTGCGCCGCATTGGCTACTGGCGCTGCCTTAACGAGTTTGGCCCAAGCGCAAAGCGCTTTTCGGGTCACCACCATTCCCGAAGAAGCCGCCACCGAGCAAGTGCGCAAGTTCACCCCGCTGGCCAGCTACCTGGAAAAAGCGCTAGGCGTCAAAGTGGAGTTCACCCCGGTCAGCGACTACCCCGCTGCTGTGGAAACGCTGGTCAACAAGAAAGTGGACCTGGTCTGGTTTGGTGGCTTTACCTTTGTGCAAGCCAATCTGCGCTCAGGTGGCAAAGTGGTGCCTTTGGCCCAAAGAGAAGAAGACACCAAGTTTCAGTCCGTCTTTATTGCCAAAACAGACTCGGGCATCAAGAGCCTGGCCGACATGAAGGGCAAGCAAATTTCTTTTGGCTCACAAAGCAGCACCTCGGGCCACCTCATGCCACGCAGCTTTTTGCTGCAGGCCAACATCAACCCTGAAAAAGACTTCCGCCGCATCGCCTACAGCGGCGCGCACGACGCGACCATTGCAAGTGTGGTAAGTGGGAAGGTTGACGCTGCAGCACTGGACATCACGGTGTGGAAAAAATTTGTCACAGAAAGCAAAGTAGACACCAAAGCTGTTGATGTGTTCTTCACCACACCGGGCTACTTCAACTACAACTGGTCGGTGCACGCCGACATGCCTGCCGCCATGCAAGCCAAGGTGAAGGCCGCACTGCTCGCGCTTGACCCGGCCAACCCAGAACACGCTGAGATTCTCAAACTCAACCGCGCCACACGCTACATAGCTACCACGCCTGACAACTACAAAGGCCTGGAGGCAGCTGCTCGCAGCGCTGGCTTGCTTTAAGTCGGATGGGATGACGGGTTGAAACTTGAACTTTTGGGTGTCAGCGCACGCCACCCAGCCAGCAAGCCGAATACAGCACCGGCACTCAAGGCGCTGAATTTGCACTTCGCCGCTGGTGAGCAGGTGGCCGTGATTGGCCCCTCTGGTGCGGGAAAAACCACACTGCTGCAAGTACTGGCCTGTGCCTTGCCGCTCACCAGCGGCCAACTGATACTAGGCGGCATCAGCCCCTGGGCGCTGCCTCGCAGTGCCTTGCAGCGCTTGCGGGGTCGGCTGTTTTTGGCACCGCAAGTGCCGCCCCTGCCGCCACGCCAACGGGTAGTCACCGCCGTGCTGGCTGGGCGGCTGCCTGCCATGGGGCTGATGGCCAGCCTGCGCTCCTTGTTTTACCCCACAGACCTGCCCAGTGCCCATGATGCACTCAACCGCTTTGACTTGGCCGACAAGCTTTTTGAGCGGGTAGACCGACTCTCAGGCGGTGAACGTCAACGCGTGGGTTTGGCGCGGGCGCTCTTGGCGCCAGCGCAAGTTTGGCTCATTGATGAGCCGCTGTCTGCGCTAGACCCCACACGCGCCAAACAAGCCATTGGTACGCTGCTGGCAAGCGCGCAAGAGCGGGGCATCACGCTGGTGGCTACGCTGCACCAAGTGGATATGGCGCTGGCGCACTTTCCGCGCATTATTGGTCTGCGCGATGGCGCGCTGGCCTTTGACTTGCCCGCAGCCCAAGTCACCCCCCAACACTTGGCGCAGCTCTATGCGCAGTTTGAACACGAGTTGCGTGGCGACATGCCCGCAGTGCCAGAACCGAGCAATGCCAGCCAGCCGGTGCCCGTGGTGATGCACTGCCGCTAGGCGCCCATGAACGCACCGGCTCTCAAAAACAACGCAGTTCCGACGCGCGACCCAGCTTGGCTGAGCCGCGTGTTTTGGATCAGCCTGAGCTTGGTGCTGTTGTGGCCGCTGGGCGTTGCCACCGAGTTCAAACCTTGGGTGCTGCTAGAGCCGGACAACGTCAAAATCAGTGCGCAATTTATTGCCAGCTTTTGGCCTTTAGTGTGGGACGCTGAATTTTGGGCGATGGTGGCGCGCGACACCTGGCGCACCGTGGCGATGGCGACTGCCGGTATGACCTTGGCCGTGGTGGTGGCTGTGCCGCTGACGCTGCTCAACACGCGGGTGCTGTCGATCTCGGCGCTTTCTGGCCGTATGGCGCGTGGGCCTTACTGGCTGCGCCAAATGGTGCGCTGGCTGTTGATTTTTTTGCGCAGCGTCCCGGAATTGGTGTGGGCGCTGGTGTTTGTGCGCGTGGTGGGTTTGGGGCCTACGGCAGGCGTACTGGCCATTGCCCTCACTTATGGCGGCATGCTGGGCAAGGTGTATGGCGAGATTCTTGAGAGCGGCGACACCCACGCCAGTGAAACCTTGATGCGCAACGGCAGCGGTCGCTTGCAGGCTTTTTTCTACGGCTTGCTGCCCACCAGTGCAGCCGAGCTGACCAGCTATTCGGTGTACCGCTGGGAGTGCGCCATTCGCTCATCGGTGGTGTTGGGCTTTGTGGGTGCAGGCGGTCTGGGGCAACAACTGGACAACTCCATGAAGATGTTCAAAGGCGGTGAAGTCGCCAGCATGCTGCTGGTGTTCATCGCGCTGGTGGCCTTGGCTGACCGGGCCAGCGCCTGGCTCAGAAAGGCCCTGGGATGACGCAGCCCTCAGAAGTCCCCCTCAAATTGCCACCGCCACTGTTTGACGCGCGTTGCAAAGCTTGCTGGTTTTTAGCCGCGCTGCTGGCGCTGATCGTGGCCAGCTTCTGGTCGCTCGACTTGCAGTGGGGCCAGTTCTTTTCTGTGGAGGCGGCGCACAGCATGGGCCGCTTTGTAGCGGAGTTTTTCCCCCCTGACACCTCGCCTGAGTTTTTGAAAAAAGTGGCTTTAGGCGCGTGGGAAACACTGGCCATGTCCGCGCTGGGTACCGTACTTGCAGCGGTGGCTGGGTTGGCCTTGGCGCTGCCAGCGAGCCGTCTGCACGATGGTGATGCCGCCTGGAGCCGCTCGCCCACGCGGCTGATCCTGAATGCGCTGCGCAGTATCCCTGAGCTGGTGTGGGCTGCGCTACTGCTTATTTCTGCAGGGCTGGGGCCGTTTGCTGGCACGCTGGCACTGGCCTTTCACACCACGGGCGTATTGGGCAGGCTTTTTGCCGAGGCTATTGAAAACACCCCCACCGGCCCCGGCGCGACCCTGCGGGTGCAGGGCGTGGATAGTTTTCGGGTATTTGTTTACGCCACCTTGCCCCAGGTGCTCCCGCAACTAATGAGCTACACGCTGTACCGCTGGGAAAATAACATCCGCGCCGCCTCGGTGCTGGGTGTGGTGGGCGCAGGCGGCTTGGGGCAGCTGCTCTCGTTTCACATGGGCTTGTTTCAAATGAACAAGACCGCCACTATTTTGGGCGCCATGCTGCTCATGGTGGCCGCCGTCGATGCAGCCAGCCACACCACGCGGCGCATACTGACACGGT
>CAIMHL010000047.1 GCA_903840825.1 uncultured beta proteobacterium | reverse complement strand
CAGCGCCAAGGTGCGCTCGTGCATTGGTGGTGCGTTGCAAGGTGGCGTCGTGCAGCAAAAACGGCACGCCGTCGGCACTCAGCTTCACGTCGCACTCAAACATGCGGTAGCCCAAGCTGGCGCCCAAGCGGAATGCCGCCAAGGTATTTTCAGGAGCCAACTTGCCCGCACCCCGGTGCGCGATCCAGCGCGGGTAGGGCCAGGGCGCGCGCGTGATGTCGGTCGTCATCCAGCACTTTCCACGCGATGGCCGGTGCTGGCGTCAAAGTGGTGCAGGCGGTTGGCCTGCGGCGTGGCGTAAATGTTAGTGCCCAGCGGTGGCACGGCGTGGCCTTCTTCGGTGCGGATGATGACCAATTCGTCCAGCTCGGCATGTTGCAGGCGGGCATAAATGAGCCGCTCAGCACCCAGCATTTCTACGGCCTCCACCCGCAACAACCAACTCTGAGGCTTAGCCACAGGCGTGATCTGCAGGTGTTCAGGGCGGATGCCCAAAATTTGGCCCGTCTGGCCGTTGGGCGCGGCTTTGAGTAAATTCATGGGCGGCGAGCCCATGAAGCTGGCCACAAAGGTGGTGGCTGGGCGGGTGTACACCTCCTCGGGCGTGCCAAATTGCTCCACCACACCGGCGTGCATCACGATCATGCGCTGCGCCAACGTCATGGCCTCGACCTGGTCGTGGGTCACAAAGAGGGAAGTAATGCCCAATTCGCGGTGCAGTTTTTGAATCTCCAGCCGGGTTTGGGCGCGCAACTTGGCGTCCAGATTGCTCAAAGGCTCATCAAACAAAAACACCTGGGGCTGGCGCACGATGGCCCGGCCCATCGCCACGCGCTGGCGCTGGCCGCCCGATAGTTCGCGGGGTTTTCGGTGTAGAAAAGGGCCAATCTCCAAAATTTTGGCCGCTTTGTCCACCCGCGTTTGAATCTCGTCAGCTGGGATTTTGGCAATTTTGAGGCCGTAAGCCATGTTGTCAAACACGCTCATGTGCGGGTAAAGCGCGTAGTTTTGAAACACCATGGCGATGTCTCGCTCTGAGGGTTCCAGGTTATTGACGACCCGGTTGCCAATGGAGATATCGCCGCCGGTGACTTCCTCCAGTCCGGCCACCATGCGCAACAGCGTGGACTTGCCGCAGCCCGAGGGGCCGACGATGACGATGAACTCGCCATCGGCAATCTCGGCGTTCACGCCATGAATGACGGGGTTGGCGGTTTTGCCCTTGCCGTAGCTTTTGGTGATGTTTTTTAGTGTGATGGAGGCCATGTGAGCGTGTTATTTTTCGGTATCGACCAGGCCTTTGACAAACCATTTTTGCATCAGGATGACCACCAGCGCGGGTGGAATCATGGCCAGCACGGCGGTGGCCATGACGACATTCCACTGCATCTCGGAGTCGCCGCCCGAGATCATGCGTTTGATGCCAATCACCACCGGGTACATGTTTTCGTTGGTGGTGACTAAGAGCGGCCACAGGTATTGGTTCCAGCCGTAAATGAACTGAATGACAAAGAGCGCGGCAATCGAGGTGGTGGAGAGCGGCAGCAGCACGTCCTTGAAAAACCGCATGGGCCCCGCGCCGTCCATGCGGGCGGCCTCCACCAGTTCTTCGGGCACGGTCAGAAAAAACTGCCTGAACAAGAAGGTGGCCGTGGCCGAGGCGATGAGCGGGATGGTGAGCCCGGCGTAGCTGTTGAGCATGCCCAGGTCAGACACCACTTTGTAGGTCGGGCCAATGCGCACCTCCACCGGGAGCATCAGGGTAATGAAGATGGCCCAAAAGAAAAACATGCGAAATGGGAACCGGAAATACACAATCGCAAAGGCCGAGAGCAAAGAGATAGCGATCTTGCCCAGCGCAATGATCAGCGCCGAGATCAGGCTCACCAGCATCATGTGCCCCACCGGTGTTTTGGAGCCCGAGCCGCCTCCCGTGCCGTTCCAAGCGGTGGTGTAGTTCTCAATCAGGTGCGCACCCGGCAGCAGGGGCATGGGTGTTTGCACAATGGCCTGCGCGGTTTGCGTCGAGGCCACAAAGGTCAAATAAAGCGGAAAAGCCACCACCAGCACGCCCAAAATCAGCACGAAGTGGGACAAAAAAGTGAGCAGCGGGCGGCGTTCAACCATACGAGGCAAATCCGAAGGTTGGCCGCCGCGCAGGGCCGCCCCAAACAAGGCCTGGCCCCCTTGGGGGGCAGCGCAGCACACGAAGTGGCAAGCGTGGGGGCGTCATATTTAGTAGTTCACTTTCTTCTCGACAAACCGGAACTGCACCACAGTCAAGATCACCACAATCACCATCAGCACCACCGACTGGGCCGCTGAGCCGCCAAGGTCCATCGCTTTGAAGCCGTCGTAATAAACCTTGTAAACCAAGATAGCCGTGTCTTTACCCGGCCCGCCTTGGGTAGCGGCGTCGATGATGGCAAAGGTGTCAAAGAAGGCGTAGACGATGTTGATGACCAGCAGAAAAAACGTGGTCGGAGAGAGTAGGGGGAAAACAATCGTCCAGAAGCGGTGCCAGGGGCCAGCACCGTCAATGGCAGCGGCTTCAATCAATGACTTGGGAATGCTTTGCAAGCCGGCTAAAAAGAACAGAAAGTTGTAAGAAATCTGCTTCCACACGGCTGCCATTACCACCAGTGTCATGGCGTGGGTGCCGTTGAGCAGATGGTTCCAGTCCACCCCGAAAGCGCGCAGCCAGTAAGACACCACGCCCACGCTGGGCGCAAACATGAAAAGCCACAGCACGCCCGCCACGGCCGGTGCCACCGCATAGGGCCAGATCAGCAGGGTTTTATAAATCAGGGCCCCTTTGACAATCCGGTCGGCAAAAACCGCCAGGAGCAAAGACAGGCTAATGCCCAACACGGCCACCGACGTTGAAAAAATGGCGGTGGTGACAAAAGAGGCCAGGTAAGTCTCGTCATTCCACAGGTTGCGGAAATTCTCCAAGCCCACCCATTCCACAGAGGTGCCAAAGGCGTCCGACTGCTGCACCGATTGCAGCAGCGCTTGCACCGCTGGCCAAAAGAAAAACAGCGCAATCACCAGCACCTGCGGTGCGATCAGCACCCAAGGTAACCAGCTGGATTTAAAGACAACGCGTTTTTCCATGGCGAGCTAAAGATCAGCCTTTTTTGTTGGCTTTTTCAAACCGTACCAGCAGCTCGTTGCCGCGTTTGACGATGGAATCTAAAGCTTCTTTGGCGGTCTTTTTGCCACCCCAGACTTGCTCAAGTTCTTCGTCCTCAATGGCGCGAATCTGCACGTAGTTGCCCAGGCGGATGCCGCGTGACTTGTCCGTGGTCTTGCGGATCATCTGGTTGACCGCCACATCAGTGCCGGGGTTTTGCTTGTAAAAGCCTGACTTTTCGGTCAACTCAAAAGCTGCGGTGGTAATAGGCAGGTAGCCGGTACGCTTGTGGCTGGCCGATTGCACTTCGGGGCTGGAGACATAGTCGAAGAAAGCGGCCACACCTTTGTATTCTTCGGCTTTTTTACCGGCCATGACCCACAGGCTTGCACCGCCAATGACAGTGTTTTGCGGTGCACCGGGCACATCAGGGTAGTAGGGCAGGGGGGCCAAGCCAAACGCAAACTTGGCGTTTTTCTTCACGTTGCCGTAAAAGCCGGACGAGGTCGTGATCATGGCGCATTCGCCCGAGACAAAAGTGGGCTCAGGCACGTTGGAGCGGCCTTTGTAGACAAACAAGCCTTGCTTGGCCATGTTGGACAGGTTGTCAATGTGGCGTACATGCAATGGCGAGTCCACCTTCATGCGGGCGTCCATACCGCCAAGTCCGTTGCCTTTGGTGGCGAATTCGACATTGTGCCAAGCCGAGAAGCTTTCCAGCTGGGTCCAGCCCTGCCAAGCGATGGTGAGCGGACACTTGTGGCCACTGGCCTTAAGCTTGGCCGCAGCCAGAGCCACTTCGGGCCAGCTACTAGGTGCTTTTTCAGCGTCAAGTCCTGCGGCTTTGAAAGCGTCCTTGTTGTAGTAAAAAACGGTGGTAGAACTGTTGAAAGGAAAGCTCAGCATCTGGCCGTTGGGTGCGGTGTAGTAACCGGCCACGGCGGAGATGTAGGCTTTGGGGTCAAATTTCTGACCGGCATCCTTCATCACCTGAGCCACCGGGACAATGGCGTT
>CAIMHL010000046.1 GCA_903840825.1 uncultured beta proteobacterium | reverse complement strand
GCACGCTTGGCTGAAAACCCACACTTTGTATTTGCAGACAGTGAGCGCAAAGGCTATGGCGTGGTGGAATTCACGGCCAAGCAAATACAAACCGAGCTAAGGGTGGTTGACGATGTGCGTCAACAGCAAACCAAAATTGAAACTTTGGCAAAGTTTACAGTGGAGGCGGGAATGTCGCAGGTGCAGCGGACAGCCTGAGCATTGAGAGCGTCAAACTTGTTTCAGTTGAAGACTTCTAGCAAACGGTCTAGTCCGCCGTCTTCAATGGCCACCATGGCCTGCTCGCGCACCTTGGGCTTGGCATGAAACGCCACCGACAAGCCCGCCTCAGCCATCATGGGCAAGTCGTTGGCGCCGTCACCCACGGCAATGGTTTGCGCTGGCGTGATGCCTAAGTCTGCACAGGTTTGCAGCAAGGTGCGGCGTTTTTCAGCCCCGTCGCAGATATCGCCCCAAGGCTGGTCGACCATTCGGCCGGTTAAAACACCGCCTTCAATCTCAAGCACGTTGGCGCGGGTGAAGTCAATCTGCAGCAGGTCGCGCACCCGGTCTGCAAAGTAGGTAAAGCCGCCTGAGACCAGCAGCACTTTCATGCCCGCTTCCTTGCAAGCCGCCACCAACTCAGCCGCGCCGGGGTTGAGCTGCAACCGCTCCTTAAACACGCGCTCCATATCCGCCACCGTCACGCCCTTGAGCAGCGCCACCCGTTGGCGCAGGCTCTCTTTAAAGTCGGCAATCTCGCCGCGCATGGTGGCCTCGGTAATAGCCGCTACCTGCGCCTTGCGCCCCACCGCGTCAGCAATCTCGTCCACGCACTCGATGTTGATCAAGGTGGAGTCCATGTCGAAGGCGATGAGTTTGAAGTTTTTAAGGTTCAAAGGCGGTGTGAAGCCGTTGATGACGAGGCCAGGGGCAAATTCTGTGGGGGTCATGTTGGGATAGTTACTATTATTTTGATAGCTTGTTAAGCACGTAAATAGGTGCCTAGAGGCATTAATTCTTAAATTTTAGTCTGACAGGGGTCAGGGTGGTGTTTTTTTAAGAGCTGGCCAACCAATTTTCAACCCGCAACCCCGGCACCCGCAAAAACTCAGTGTCGTTGTTGGTGACCAAGATGCAGTCCAGGGCCAGGGCGTGGGCGGCAATCAAGGTGTCGTTGGGGCCGATGGGCGTGCCGGCTTTTTCCAGATGGGTGCGAATCGTGGCGTAGTGCTGCACCACGTCGTGGTTAATTGCTTTTGACGGGACAAATCCCAGTATGGTTTCTATTTTTGCAACTAGGTTCACGGAGCCCACTTTTTTGGCGCCAAAGCTTAACTCACACGCCACCACCAAGCTGGTGCAGAGTACCCCTTGCGTTTGGGCACTGAGCTGTTGAATGCGAACTGCCAGCGGCCCTCGGGGGTAGCGTATGGCGTAAGAGAGGATGTTGGTGTCGAGCATCCAAACCGGTGCAGTGGCGGTCATAAGATGATGTCGTCAAGGGGGAGCAGGCCTTCGTCTACATCAGGGAACGGCTCGTCCAGGTCTTCCCAGTCTTTCATGGCTTCGGCCAATGTGCGTGCTTGTGTTTTAACCAATTCAATAATGAGTCGGTCACCATCACGGCGCATTAAAGCCTCTTTGCCCGGCAATTCAAATTCTTTGGGGATTCGCACCGCCTGATTCGCGCCGTTGCGAAACAGGCGAACGTGGCGGGCGGGTGGCTGCACCCCATAGTCAGCAGGTTTTTCTGAAGCCAAGGCCATGATGTTTCTCCTCAAAAGGTGAGGCAATTAGTTTAGCCTATGCTGCGGCCTATGCCTAATTCAATTTTAGGCATAGGCACGAAGTGAGCCGGTGCGGCTTTTGTGTTGCTAAGTAGCTTTGGCTATCTCCGCCACCGGTTGCCCCAGGTTTTTTAGCACATCGCGCACCATGAGCACGCGGTCTTTGGTCTCGGGGAGTTCGCGCTCGATGCGCAGTTTTTCGCTACCGGCCAGTTTGATGTGCTTGTGCTTTTGAATCATGGTGATGATTTTCATGGGGTCGATGGGCGGGTTTTTCTTAAACGTGATGGTGATCACGCCAGGTGCGGCATCGACCTTGACCACGCCAAACGGGGCGCTGAGCACGCGAAGGCGGTGCACATCGATGAGCGTTTGCGCCTGCGGGGGGAGTTTGCCGAAACGGTCCACCAGCTCTTCGAGCAGGCTGTCAATTTGGTCGGCGGTTTTGGCGGTGGCCAGTTTCTTGTAAAAAGACAAGCGCAAATGCACGTCGCCGCAGTAGTCGTCGGGTAGCAGGGCGGGGGCGTGCAGGTTGATGTCGGTGGTGACGTTTAAAGGGCTGAGCAAGTCGGGCTCTATTCCCGCCTTGAGGCAGCGAACGGCCTCGCTCAGCATTTCGTTGTAAAGCTGAAAGCCGACCTCCAACATGTTGCCACTCTGGTTTTCACCCAGCACCTCGCCCGCACCCCTGATCTCCAGGTCGTGCATGGCCAAATAAAAGCCGCTGCCGAGTTCTTCCATTTGCTGGATGGCATCAAGCCGCTGGGTGGCTTGCTTGGTGAGGCCTTCCAGGTCGGGCACCATCAGGTAAGCATAGGCTTGGTGGTGGCTTCTGCCCACACGTCCGCGCAGTTGGTGCAACTGGGCTAGACCAAATTTGTCGGCGCGCGAGATCACAATGGTGTTGGCTGTGGG
>CAIMHL010000045.1 GCA_903840825.1 uncultured beta proteobacterium | reverse complement strand
CCGCTATGGCTTCTACACTCGCTAGGCTGGGGTATGGGCTGGCTGGTGTTTGGGGTGTCGGGTGTGTACCGCAAGCGATTCCTGGCGAATGTGCGTCAAGCGGGCTTGGGCTGGCGTCAATGGCTGGGCGCAGTTGGGGAGAGTGGCAAGCTGGTGGCCGAGCTGCCTCGGCTGTGGCTGGGCGCCGCTACGCGCTACTCCTGGGACAACGAGGCCTGCGTGGACAAAGCTTACGCCGCAGGGCGGGGCGTTGTTTTTCTGACCCCGCACTTGGGTTGCTTCGAGATTTGCCCACAGGGGCTGGCGCATCATTACGCTGAGCGTTACGGGCCCTTAACTGGCTTGTACCGCCCCGCCCGGCAAGCCTGGCTGGCGCAGGTGATGGCGAGCGCACGCGCGCGCCCTGGTTTGCACATGGTGCCCACCAACCTGTCAGGCGTGCGCCAGATGATTCGCGCCTTGCGACAGGGGCAGGCGGTGGGGCTTTTGCCTGATCAAGTGCCACCAGAAGGTTTGGGGCAGTGGGCGCCGTTTTTTGGCCGTCCGGCCTACACCATGACCTTGGCCGCCCGACTGGTGCAGCAAACGGGCGCGACGGTTTTACTGGCTTGGGGGGAGCGTTTGTCTTTTGGGCGCGGCTATCGGCTACATTTTCGCGAGTTAGGCCACGAACTGTCGCCTGACCTGGATCAGGCCGTGATTCAGATCAACCAAGCCATGGCGCAGTTGATTTTGGAGTGCCCGCAACAGTACCTATGGGGCTACGCCCGTTACAAAGAACCCAAAAGAGAAAAATGAAAGCGCGCTTTAGTTCATGTTGAGTCGAATCGGGATTGTGTGCATGCGCTGTCTGGGGCAGTTGCCACTGGCCTGGGTGCGTGCCTTGGGTTGGGTGTTGGGCTGCCTTTTGTATGGCGTGGCCGTGCCGAGAAGGCGGGTGGTCAAGACGAATTTGCGCCTGTGTTTTCCCGATAAGTCAGAGCGCGAGCGATCCACCATGGCGTTGCAGACCTTTGTGAATTTTGCAAAGGCCTGGCTTGACCGGGGCTGGTTGTGGCACGGGTCGCCTGATCAGGTAGCCAAGCGCCTCAAGTTAACCGGTGCGCGCCATGAGCTCGATGGGCTTGAACCAGTGCTTATTTTTGCCCCTCATTTTGTGGGCCTAGACGCCGGGTGGACGGCCTTGACCCAGCAAATTCCCAGACCTTTCACAACGCTGTACACCCACCAATCCAACAAAATCATCAATCAGTGGATTTTGCAGGGACGCCAGCGCTTTGGTCAAACGCAGCTTTTTGGTCGGCTAGACGGTTTTAAAAAAATTGCCGCTGCTTTGCGCCAAGGTGCCCCCTTGTACCTGCTGCCCGATATGAATTTTGATGTCAAAGAGTCGGTTTTTGTGCCGTTTTACGGGGTGCCGGCAGCTACCGTGCCCTCGCTTTCCAGGTTTGCCAAATTGGGCCGTGCCAAGGTGGTGCCCATCGTCACCCGAATGACGCCGCAAGGCTACGAAGTAGAAGTCATGCCAGCGTGGCAAGATTTCCCCTCGGATAATTTGACCGCCGATACGGCGCTCATGAACCAGCGACTGCAGACCTATATTGACACCATGCCCAATCAATACTATTGGGTTCACAAGCGGTTCAAAGACCAGCCGGTTGGTGTGCCGCCTATTTATTGAATTTAAAGTTTTTCGTGCCTTGGACCTTTAAATACGTGCTTAACCAGCTAT
>CAIMHL010000044.1 GCA_903840825.1 uncultured beta proteobacterium | reverse complement strand
TTGAAGGCCGGTCAAGAGCGCGAACGCGCCAAAAATGAAGCACAGGCTTATGCCAACGATGTTGTTCCCCGTGCCGTGGGATCGGCTTCCCGTTTAAAGGAAGAGGCGGATGCTTACAAGTCAAAAATTGTGGCCCAAGCCCAAGGTGATGCGCAGCGCTTTAAATCAGTGCTGGCGGAATATCAAAAGGCTCCGCAGGTCACGCGTGACCGGATGTATCTGGATTCAATGCAACAAATTTACAGCAACGTCACTAAAGTATTGGTGGACTCCAAGCAGGGCTCCAATCTTTTGTACTTGCCCCTAGATAAAGTGATGCAAATGACGGGTGCAGTATCTGATCCATCAGCACCTGCCGTTGCAGCGACTGCACCGGCGACCGCGCCGCCTGCCAACATACCTGATACGCGGGTTCGGGATGCTGCCCGTACCCGTGATCGCGACACACGCTAGGAGCCCATCATGAACAGGCTAGGTTTAATTTTTTCGTCGCTTATGGTGACTCTGGCATTGGCAAGTTCAATGCTGTTTGTAGTAGATCAACGTCAGTTTGGTGTGGTTTACGCTTTGGGGCAAATTAAAGAGGTCATTACCGAGCCCGGTTTGAACTTTAAATTGCCTCCACCCTTTCAAAATGTGTCCTATATCGATAAGCGACTCTTGACGCTAGAAACCAGTGACACGGAACCCATGCTTACTGCTGAAAAGCAACGCGTCGTGATCGACTGGTATGTGCGCTGGCGTATTTCTGAGCCTTCGCAGTACATCCGTAACGTAGGTTTGACAGAGGCTGAGGGCGCTAACCAACTTAATCGTGTGGTTCGAAATGCCTTCCAAGAAGAGATCAACAAGCGCACTGTGAAAGAACTGTTGTCAACAAAGCGGGAATCCATCACCGCCGACGTTCGTGCTGAGGTGCTTGAGAAGGTCAAGGGCGACAAGCCCTGGGGCGTCGATGTGGTTGACGTGCGGATTACACGGGCAGATTACGTGGACGCCATCACTGAATCCGTTTATCGCCGTATGGAAGCGGAGCGAAAGCGCGTTGCCAACGAGTTGCGTTCCACGGGCGCAGCAGAGGGTGAAAAAATTCGCGCAGATGCAGATCGTCAGCGTGAGGTTGCGGTGGCTAACGCTTATCGTGATGCTCAAAAGATCAAAGGTGAGGGGGATGCTGAAGCGGCCCGCATTTACGCCGAGGCCTTTGGCCGCGATCCTCAGTTTGCCCAGTTCTACCGAAGCCTTGATGCCTACAAAGCCAGCTTCAGCAAGAAGAGCGATGTGATGGTGGTTGATCCTGCTTCATCTGAATTTTTTAAAGTATTCCGTGGCAGTGCAGCCCCTGCCACAAACAGCAAAAAATAAGTTTTGACTTCTGAAACTATTTGGCTTGCTCTTGCCCTCGTTCTGGTGATCGAGGGCATTTTCCCTTTTGTCTCGCCCTCTGGGTGGCGGCAAGCCTTTCAAAGGGTGCTTCAGCTCCAGGACGGTCAGCTCCGTTTCTTCGGGATAAGTTGTATATCTGTCGGTGTGTTTCTTATTTGGTGCCTGCTGTGAGTTTTTTTCGGGTTTAAGCCCGGTAAAATCTCTGTTTTAACAGCTCACTCATAATTTACATGTCTGCTTGGGTCCTGCCGGATCACATTGCCGATGTCTTGCCGTCTGAAGCGCGGCACATCGAAGAACTTCGTCGAGACTTGCTGGACATGGCGCGCTGCTATGGCTACGAGTTGGTGATGCCCCCTTTGCTTGAACACCTGGAGTCTCTGTTAACAGGGTCTGGAGAAGCGCTTGGCCTTCAAACCTTCAAACTCGTGGACCAACTCTCTGGGCGCACGATGGGTTTGCGTGCGGACAGCACGCCCCAGGTGGCGCGTATTGACGCCCATTTGCTCAATCGTCCTGGCGTAACGCGCTTGTGCTACTGCGGTCCGGTGTTGCACACCATGCCGAGTGCGCCTTACGCCACGCGGGAACCTCTTCAGTTTGGTGCCGAGATTTACGGCCACGCAGGTCCTGAGGCTGATCTTGAAATTTTGCTTTTGGCACTTGATTGTCTTGAAGTGGCCAAAGTTTCCTCCCCCAGCGTTGACTTGGCCGACGCACGGATCGTTTCTGCGTTGTTGAAAAACGTTGAATTACCGGGTCAATTGCTCACCCTGATTCATGCTGCGTTAGCCGCTAAAGACAGCAGTGAGTTGTCCGTACTGACCAAAGGCATGCCTATTGAGACGCGTCAAGGCCTCATGGCTTTGGTTCAGCTTTATGGTGATGAAAAGGTCTTGATTGAGGCTGAAAAAGTCCTACCAGCCATACCAGCCGTGCTTGAGGCGCTCACTAATTTGAAGTGGTTGGCCAGTCACCTCACCGGGACCCAAGTCAGCTTTGATCTCGCCGATCTTCGTGGCTATGCCTACTACACAGGTGCCAGATTTTCAATCTATGCAAAAGGTGCACCTGATGCCTTGGTGCGTGGCGGGCGGTATGACGAAGTTGGCGCTATTTTTGGTCGAAACCGACCTGCTGCGGGGTTTAGCCTGGATGTCAAAGCGCTGGTCAGCGTGCTCGCTCCACGGCCTCTTCGCGCAGCGGTCCGAGCGCCTTGGCGTGAAGCCGTTGATTTGCGTGG
This sequence comes from uncultured beta proteobacterium, assembly GCA_903840825.1. GTDB lineage: Bacteria > Pseudomonadota > Gammaproteobacteria > Burkholderiales > Burkholderiaceae_C > Rhodoferax. Next base: position 3,012 of record CAIMHL010000044.1, on the reverse strand, counting down.
CGCCATTGCCGCCTTGCGCGCCCGTGGCGAGACGGTGGTCTGCGTCTTGCCGGGCCATGAAAGTGAAGTTGATGAGTTCCATTGCGACCGCGAGTTGATACAAGTCGCTGGGCAATGGGTCGTTAAAGCTATTTAATATTTGAATTGAAATCTAAAAAATGAACGCAACCAAAGGTCGTAATGTCGTCGTCGTCGGAACTCAGTGGGGCGATGAGGGTAAGGGCAAGTTAGTAGACTGGCTGACTGAAAGCGCTCAGGGCGTTGTTCGTTTTCAAGGCGGTCACAACGCAGGCCACACCCTCGTTATCAATGGCGTCAAAACCGCCTTGCATCTGATTCCAAGTGGCATCATGCGCCCAGGCGTCAGGTGCTACATCGGCAATGGCGTAGTGCTGTCTGCGGCCAAGCTCTTTGAAGAAATCGAAGGACTGGAAATGGTCGGCGTTGAACTTCGTTCACGCTTGCGCATCAGCGAAGCTTGCCCCTTGATCTTGCCTTTCCATGCAGCCTTGGACGTGGCCCGTGAAGCTGCGCGTGAAAAAGACGGCAATGCCAAGATTGGTACCACAGGGCGTGGTATTGGCCCCGCCTACGAAGACAAAATCGCTCGCCGCGCCCTGCGTGTCCAAGATTTGAAATACCCCGAGCGCTTCGCCCGCAAACTGCACGAGCTGCTCGACCTGCACAACCATGTGCTGTCAACCTATCTCAACTCAGCTGCCTTTGATTTTGGTCCCACCTTGGCGCCGTATATGTTGGATGGCCAGGTCCAATTCCAGGCCGTTTTTGATGAAGCCATGCGCCATGCCGAGTTGCTCAAGCCCATGATGGCTGACGTCTCCCGTGAACTCAATGAAGCTCACCTCAAAGGGGCCAATTTGCTCTTTGAAGGCGCGCAAGGAACTTTGCTGGATGTGGACCACGGTACTTATCCTTTTGTCACCTCCAGCAATTGTGTAGCGGGCAATGCGGCGGCAGGTTCGGGCGTAGGCCCCGGCATGCTTCATTACATTTTGGGTATTACCAAGGCCTATTGCACCCGTGTGGGCGGCGGTCCATTCCCCACAGAGCTTGATTGGGAAGTGCCTGGAACCCCTGGTTACCACATGAGCACAATTGGGGCCGAAAAAGGCGTGACTACCGGCCGTAGTCGTCGTTGTGGCTGGTTTGATGCCGCCTTGCTCAAGCGTTCAGCCCAGGTCAATGGTTTGACCGGTTTGTGCATCACCAAACTCGACGTCCTTGATGGCATTAAAGAGCTATTGCTGTGCACCGGTTACGAGTTGGATGGCGAGCTGATTGATATTCTCCCCATGGGTGCTGATGATATCGAGCGCTGCAAACCCGTGTATGAAGCCATTGAAGGCTGGACTGACAGTACCGTAGGCGTCACTCAGTACGACAAACTCCCCACCAACGCACGGCTTTATTTGCAACGTATCGAGCAAGTGACCGGTGTGCCTATTCACATGGTGTCCACCAGTCCGGACCGGGAGCACACCATCATGATGCGTCACCCCTATTTGGCTGAGTAAGTCGGTTATTTATTTTTTAAACACTCTGGACAGCGCCCAACAGGCGCTTCCATCAATAAATTCGGGACTAAATCCATGTTGACTGAAGACGGCAAACACCTCTACGTAAGCTACGACGAGTACCACAATTTGATAGAAAAACTGGCTATTAAGATTCATCAGTCCGATTGGCAATTCGATACTATTTTGTGCCTTGCCAGGGGTGGCTTGCGTCCCGGTGATATTTTGTCGCGTGTTTTTGACAAGCCCCTCGCCATCATGTCTACCAGCTCCTACCGCTCTGATGCAGGCACGGTGCAAGGTAACCTGGATATTGCGCGCTTTATCACCACGCCCAAAGGTGAAATTGCGGGCCGCGTACTGTTGGTTGACGACTTGGCGGACTCTGGTCAAACACTCAATGCTGTGATTAGCCAGCTCAAAAACAACTACGCACCCATTACCGAGTTGCGCAGTGCCGTGATTTGGACCAAGGCGCTCTCGACCTTTACCCCTGATTATTCAGTTGAGTTTCTGCCCACAAACCCCTGGATTCACCAGCCTTTTGAGGGTTATGACGCCTTGCGCCCTGATCAGCTAATTAAAAAGTGGAGCGTTTGAGCTTGAAAGGTTTCTGATGTCTGACCTGACCACCACGTTAATACATCACCCCTACATTGCTCCAGCGGGTTTTGATGCACCCCAGCCTGGTGTTTTCAAAGCCTCAACCGTGATTTTCCCTAATGCCGCTGCGATGCGGCATTTTGAATGGAAAGACAAAACAGCCTACACCTACGGGCTTCACGGAACCCCCACCACTTACACGCTCGAAGAGCGACTGTGTACGATTGAAGGTGGACTGCAGTGTGTTCTGGTACCTAGTGGGCTCGCTGCCATCGCCAACGTCGCTTTGTCATTGCTAAAAACCGGCGATGAAGTGCTCATCCCCGACAACGCCTATGGCCCCAACAAGGCGTTGGCTGAAGGTGAGCTCTTGAATTGGGGCATCAGCCACCGCTATTACGATCCGATGGACCCCAAGGATCTCGATGCAAAAATAACTGCGCAAACCCGTTTGGTGTGGGTTGAGGCTGCTGGCTCTGTGACCCTGGAGTTTCCGGACCTCCCTGAGTTGGTGCGGCTTTGCAAGGCCAAAAAAGTGCTCGTTGCCCTGGACAATACTTGGGGGGCCGGTTTGGCCTTTGCCCCGTTTGATCTGATACCCGGCCAAAGCCCCGCCTTGGGTGTAGATATTTCGATTCATGCCCTGACCAAGTACCCCAGCGGTGGTGCGGATGTACTGATGGGGAGCGTCATCACACGAGATGCCGCTCTGCATCTCAAGCTCAAACTCACCCACATGCGGATGGGTTTTGGTGTAGCTGCCAACGATGCAGAGCTCATCTTGCGGTCTTTACCCAGCATGGCGCTTCGGTATCGGGCGCATGATCAGAGTACGCGTGAGTTGGCCCACTGGTGTCTGTCGCGCCCTGAGTTC
>CAIMHL010000043.1 GCA_903840825.1 uncultured beta proteobacterium | reverse complement strand
TGGATGAAAACGGCAAAACGATCAAATCCGCTGGTCCTTCGATTCCTGTTGAAATCCAGGGCTTGACTGAAGTTCCTGCCGCTGGAGACGAGTTCATGGTGATGTCTGACGAGCGCCGTGCCCGTGAGATTGCCACTTACCGTGCAGGCAAATTCCGCCACACCAAGCTGGCTAAGCAACAAGCCGCCAAGTTGGAGAACATGTTCACCGATATGGCCGCTGGTGCCGTGAAGATGGTTCCGATCATCATCAAAGCCGACGTGCAAGGTTCTCAAGAAGCGTTGGCGCAGTCATTGGTCAAGTTGTCCACAGACGAGGTCAAAGTCCAGCTGGTCTACACCGCAGTCGGTGCGATCAGCGAGTCTGATGTCAATTTGGCGATCGCTTCCAAGGCGGTGATCATTGGCTTTAATACCCGTGCCGATGCTGGCGCGCGTAAATTGGCCGAGAACAATGGCGTTGACATTCGCTACTACGACATCATTTATGACGCCGTGGACGAACTCAAACTCGCCATGTCGGGTATGTTGACACCAGACAAAAAGGAAGAAGTTATCGGTATGGCCGAAATTCGTCAGGTCTTCAAAGTGTCCAAAATTGGCTCCATTGCCGGTTGTATGGTCACCGCTGGTGTCGTGCGCCGTACCTCGCGTCTTCGTTTGCTGCGCGACAACGTGGTCATCTTCACGGGTGAACTCGACTCGCTCAAGCGTTTCAAAGACGATGCGAAAGAAGTCAAAGAAGGCTTTGATTGCGGCTTGAATATCAAGAACTACAACGACATCCAACAAGGTGACGTGCTGGAGTTCTTCGAGATTCGCGAAATCGCCCGTACCCTTTGATCGACTGAGCGAACACTACTGTGCGAATTAAGTCTAAAACACCTAATCGAAGTTTCAAGGTCGCCGATCAGATCCAGCGTGATCTGACCGAGTTGATCGCGCGGGAACTCAAAGACCCCAGAGTGGGGATGGTGACGATTCAAGCTGTCGAGGTAACGCCCGACTATGCCCATGCCAAGGTATTTTTCAGTCTCTTGACTGGAGATCCCAAGGCTTGCACCGAAGGTCTTAACCAGGCCGCTGGATTTTTGCGGGCAGGACTGTTCAAGCGTTTGCACATTCATACCGTGCCCACCTTGCACTTTTTGTTCGATCAAACGACTGAGAAAGCTGCCGACATGAACGCCTTGATAGCGCGCGCAGTTGCTTCTCGCGCCAAAGAGGACTAATCCGATGAATGCGCTGCGTGCACGGGTTGCAAGGCGCCCCGTGCATGGGGTGCTGCTGCTGGACAAGCCTTTGGGCTGGTCAAGTAACGATGCTTTACAAAAAGTTAAATGGCTGTTGCGGGCTGAAAAAGCGGGCCATACAGGCACCCTAGATCCATTGGCCACAGGGGTTTTGCCTTTGTGCTTTGGTGCTGCCACAAAATTTAGTCAGCTTCAGTTGGATGCTGACAAAACCTACGAAGCGGTTGCACGTCTGGGACAAAAAACCAGCACGGCTGACGCTGAAGGTGAAGTGATTGAAGAGCGCCCTGTGCAGGTGTCGCAAGAAGATTTACTGCGCATCGCGCCGCAATTCACCGGACTTATTCGGCAAATTCCACCGATGCACAGTGCGTTGAAGAAGGATGGAAAAGCCTTGTATGAGTACGCAAGAGCTGGGATTGAGATTGAGCGCGAAGCGCGTGAAGTAACTATTTATGCATTAAATATGACTCTGGCCGATACAGATGTTGCTCAACCAGCTATTAAAATGATAGTTAAGTGCAGCAAAGGAACCTACATCCGCACCTTGGGTGAAGATGTGGGGGAGGCCTTGGGTTGCGGTGCGCATTTAAGCGCCTTGCGCCGGGTCGGTACGGGCGGTTTTGAGGTCGGGCAATGTGTAACTTTGGAAGCACTTGAAGCCATGACCGAAGAAGAACGTTTGAATTGTTTGATTCCCGTTGATTCACTGTTGAGTGAACATACGGTTGTCATGCTGGATGACGAGAATAAAGCGCGGTTTTTGAATGGAGTTCGTCGCAGGGGTGATTGGGCGGACTCTGAAAAAATTGCTGTTTATGCAGAGAGCACGCGTGCGTTATTGGGAACGGCCCAAGCATTAGCGGGTGAATTGATACCGGGGCGGTTGTTAAGTCCGCTGGATATAGAACAGATCAGCAACGCTTGATCAATTGACAGATGAATGTAGAACAGACTTGAGCGCAGGGGCGCACTGTTCTGAATTATTTAAGAAAGTGAACCATGACCATTAAACAGATCAGAAACATCGCCATCATCGCCCACGTCGATCATGGTAAGACCACTATGGTCGACCAATTGCTTCGCCAGTCCGGCACTTTTGCCGAACACGAAAAAGTAGTCGACACCGTGATGGACAACAACGCGATTGAAAAAGAGCGTGGCATTACGATTTTGGCCAAAAACTGCGCTGTGACCTGGAAAGGCACTCACATCAACATCGTTGACACCCCCGGACACGCTGACTTCGGTGGTGAAGTCGAGCGCGCTTTGTCCATGGTTGACGGTGTGGTGCTCTTGATTGATGCCCAAGAAGGCCCCATGCCCCAAACCCGTTTCGTGACCAAAAAGGCCTTGGCCCTCGGTTTGAAGCCTATTTTGGTGGTTAACAAAGTGGACAAGCCTGGTGCTCGCCCTGACTTCGTGGTCAATGCGGCCTTCGATTTGTTCGACAAACTCGGTGCCACGGATGAGCAGTTGGATTTCCCCGTGGTTTACGCCTCGGGTATCAATGGCTGGTCTTCAATGGAAGAGGGCGCACCTGGTGAGCAGTGGGGCCCAGATATGTCGGCTCTGTTCGACACCGTGTTGGCGCATGTGCCACCTCAAAAAGGCGACCCTGAAGCGCCTTTGCAGTTGCAAATTTCCGCTCTCGACTTCTCCACGTTTGTGGGCCGTATCGGCGTTGGCCGTATCAGCCAGGGCACGATCCGTCCAATGATGGACGTCGTGGTCATGGAGGGTCTGGATGGCAAGCCTGTTAAAGGCCGTATCAACCAAGTTTTGACATTCCAGGGTCTTGAGCGCGTTCAAGCCATGGAAGCTGGGCCAGGTGAAATCGTTTTGATCAATGGTGTCAACGATATCGGTATCGGCGTGACGATCACCGACGCGATCACTCCCATGCCCTTGCCTATGCTCAAGGTAGACGAGCCCACACTGACTATGAACTTCTGCGTGAACACCAGCCCTCTGGCCGGTCGTGAAGGCAAGTATGTGACCAGCCGTCAGATCTGGGACCGTCTGCAAAAAGAGCTGCAACACAACGTGGCTTTGCGCGTCAAAGAAACTGACGAAGAAGGTATCTTCGAAGTTATGGGCCGAGGCGAATTGCACTTGACTATTTTGTTGGAAAACATGCGCCGCGAAGGCTACGAGTTGGCTGTTTCCAAGCCACGCGTGGTGTTCAAGGACATCAACGGCGAGAAGCATGAGCCTATCGAGTTGGTCACTGCCGACATCGAAGAAACTCACCAGGGCGGCGTGATGCAGGCTTTGGGTGAGCGCAAGGGCGACTTGGTCAACATGGAATCCGATGGCCGTGGCCGCGTGCGCCTTGAGTACCGCATTCCAGCGCGTGGGTTGATTGGTTTCACCAACGAATTCTTGAACTTGACCCGTGGTTCAGGTTTGATTGCCAACATTTTTGACAGCTACGAGCCGCACAAAGGTGAAATCGGTGGCCGTAAAAACGGCGTGCTGATTTCCATGGACGCGGGTGAAATTTTCACCTACGCCTTGGGTAAGTTGGATGAGCGTGGTCGCATGTTTGTTAAGCCTAATGACCCTGTGTATGAAGGCATGATTGTGGGTATCCACAGCCGTGACAACGACCTGGTGGTCAACGCAACACGTACCAAGCAGCTGACCAACTTCCGCGTCAGCGGCAAGGAAGACGCCATCAAGATCACCCCTCCTATCGAGTGCACACTTGAATACGGTGTGGAGTTCATTGAGGACGACGAGTTGGTTGAAATCACGCCTAAATCGATCCGTCTGCGTAAGCGTTACCTGACCGAAAGTGATCGCAAGCGTTTTGGTCGTTAATTCTTCCAAACGGTGTTTCTTTTGCAAAACAACGGTCAACTTGGTGTAAATCCAGCTTGACCTGATCATGGG
>CAIMHL010000042.1 GCA_903840825.1 uncultured beta proteobacterium | reverse complement strand
GGCGCCAGCGCCAAACATGAACGTGCCGACGTCTGCCCCCGGGTGGTTGTGAATGCCAAAGATCGCATCACACGGAAAGCGCTCAAACAAGCCGTCAGCAATCATTTGCTGGGCGCCACTGTTCTTGCCAGCCTCCTCCGCCGGTTGAAAAACCAAGTGAACAGTGCCCTTGAAGTTTTTGGTTTTGGCCAGTTGCTGGGCTGCTCCCAACAACATGGCGGTGTGGCCATCATGACCGCAGGCATGCATGGTTCCCGCATGTTGGCTGGCATAAGGTTTTTGGGTTTCTTCTTGAATGGGCAAGGCGTCCATGTCGGCGCGCAATGCAATGCCCTTGCCTTCGCCATTTTTCAAAGTGGCCACCAGGCCATGACCACCCACATTGCGTGTCACTTGATAGCCCCAGGCTTGCAACTTGTCGCCAACCCACTGCGCAGTTGATTTTTCCTGAAAAGAGAGTTCAGGAAACTGGTGCAAATGACGTCTGGCTTCGGTCAAAGATTCCTGAGCACCCAGCAGGTCTGTCAGTTTGCAAAAACAATCGTAACGAGCATTCATCTTGTGTCCTTTGATCTTGTTTTGGGCGGTTGGCGCCACAGTTTAATTGGCTTACGGGGTGTTGTGGGTGGTGTGATGCGGCGTATTGCCCGCACCCAAATCCCAGTAAAGTCCCGTCATAACCTGCAGCGCCTCTTTCAGCAACTCGGGAGGCAGGTGCTCATTGGGCGCATGCTGAGAGCAACCTGGGTACGAGTGTGGCACCCAGATGGTCTTTAAACCCAGCACATCGATAAAGATGTCGTTCGGCAGTGAGCCGCCTAAATTGGGCAAAATGGCTGGTTTTTTTTGCGTTGTTTGCTGCAAAGAATTGGCCGCCCACGTGACCCATGCGTCGTCTGGATCTATGCGTGTTGCTTTGAAAATTTCATCGCGTGCCGCCGTAATTTGGACATAGCCAAAACCATGGCTGTCCAAATGCCGCCTGAGCGCACTCAAGATGTCTGAACTGTCGATGCCCACCACAAATCGGAGCTGGCATGTGGCCTTGGCCCTGGGCGGAATGGCATTGACAGGGTTGTCTGGATTGCCCGTTTTGAAGGCCAGTACTTCAAAGGAACACCAACCAAAAACACGCTCAGCAGGACTCAAACCAGGCTGACCCCATTCGGGTTCAATTTGAGGCCCATTGGCACCCCCGTCCACCTCACAGTCTGCCAAAACACGCCTCACAGAATCTGGCAAAGACTTGGGTTTCCATTCGGGCACTTTGATTTCGCCATGGTCTGTGACCAAGCTGGCAATGGCATGCGCCAACTGAATACCCGGGTTAGAAATCAGGCCGCCCCAATTGCCAGAATGGTGAGCACCCGATCTGGACTCGATGCTGAGGTCAAAGTTAATACAGCCTCTAGAGCCCAAAAAGAGGGTGGGACGGTCTTCTCTGAGACGCGGCCCATCGGACGCCACCAACAAATCTGCTTTCAACAGTTCTGCATAGTCTTTGCAGACATCTTGAAGGCCTGGCGATCCTGTTTCCTCACCCATTTCGATGATGAATTTGGCATTGAAACCTAAGCAACCCCGCTCAGCCAGAACACAAGCCATGGCTTGCAAATTGACGGAGTGTTGGCCCTTGTTGTCAGCAATGCCGCGACCGTACCAACGGCCTTCTAATTCGGTCAAAGTCCATGGTGATAAGCCCTCACGCCATTCAGATTCCAGCCCCCGAATCACATCGCCGTGACCGTAGCCAAGTACGGTGGGCAAGTCTGGCGATTCAAGGCGTTCAGCAAATAAAAATGGGGCTTTCGCTTTAGGATGGTCTATGAGGCGGCACGCAAACCCCATGGCATTCAGGGCGGGTTGCAGGTCCT
>CAIMHL010000041.1 GCA_903840825.1 uncultured beta proteobacterium | reverse complement strand
GAGTGCTGCAGGATCGCCAACGCCGCCTTGGCGTCGCCTTCGGTTGCTGCTTTGTGCAGGCACTGGGACATTTCCAACTCGCCGTCGGCTTTGCCTTTGAGCGCCGCCATGTCCGCGATGGGGTCTAGCTCGCACAGTTGCCGGTACTCGGTTGGCAACATGCCAGAGGCTAAGGCCAATGCGTCACCTTTGAGGCCGAGCTTGGCGGCTTCGTAGATTTTGTTCAAGCGCGCTTCGGTCGCAACGATCTTGCGCGGCTCAAAAGGTAGGCTGTGAAACGTCATGTGCGGAATATACCAAAGAATGCTGGCGCAGGGAGTTCCAGAAATACAAAGTTAAGGAGCTATGGTCAATCCAGTTGCTATGCGCCAGCAATCGAAATATACATTAAAAAAATAAAAAAATTGTGTGCGGGGGCACCCGTTCCAGCGCCCTTTCGCGCCGGCCCTACCCCCCCGCCCGAAAAATTGGCGGGTGGGCCATGGGCACCTGCCGGCACATCCGCAAAGTTATCCACAGGGTTTTGGCGCAATTAGGCCAAAGTTAAGCACACCGACCTGTGGATAACCGCAATCTGCTTGTTTGTTGGGCATATTGTCCTTAGTTATCCACAGCGCGGTTAACATAATAGTCAGTGTATAAAACCGATTATGTAAGGTTGATGTAAGAGAGCATATAGATCAATGACTTACAGCAATAAGTTATCCACACGTCACTTTATCTCTACATCTGTTACATCATCCGACTTGGCCATACCGATCTGCACTCGAGCCTGCGCCTGCTCCAGCGCCTGAATAACGCTGATCCGGTTATCGCTGACGCTGACATCGAGCCGGTCACCATATGTCCGCGGCTTGAGCTTGCTGGCCACCCATTTGCGAGCATCGACCTGCAGGCGCTTTTGGTTTACCCAGGCGCTCATTGCAGTGCCTTCCAAGCCATCTGGCGGCTCTGCATCAGCCAGCTCAACAATCTCCTCTGCTAGACGGTCTGCGCGGTCTTCTACGGCCTTTTCGTAGGCTTCTTTGAACTCGGGGTTAGTTCTGATCATTAGCTTGGCCAAACCATAGCTAGGCATTCCTTCCAAGCGCAAGGCGCCAGACAAGCTTTTGCCGCCAGCAATTTCATCAATGATCCGCTGCCAAATTGGGTTTTCAATGGGGAACTCTACCGGCCTGCCCATGATGGCGCCGCTTTTCGTCGTTTTTTCTGCCAAAGTTTTCATGCCTGCCCCGTGCGCGTGCGCGTAATTGGGAAAATTGTCGCCGAAAATCGCCCACACCGACATTTCCCCGTATTCTGATTAACCAAAAAAGCGGGGTACTCACACAACGCTTTCCCCCAAAAGCTGGCGGCAACTGATACCAGCGCCGTCATGCTATCACCTCAATCTCAACCGCATAGACTTTGTTTCCATCTTTTCGCTGGTTGTACTGCCAATCCAAACCTTTGTGGCCATCATCAACGCCAAGCCAATCAGCCACTCCATCGCGCACTGCTTTGAAGGCTGACTGTAGGTTATCGCCATCTAACGACCTTGGTGCAATTCTAGTGAGCACCAGTGTGCATGGTGGAGCTGGTGGTGCTGCAACCGACGCCAGTGCGCTGAACGCTTTGGACCGATGACTTTTAGCCAATTTTGCCTTCACAGCCCAATGTAACCTTAAGTTCGCAACCGACACAATCTTGAT
>CAIMHL010000040.1 GCA_903840825.1 uncultured beta proteobacterium | reverse complement strand
GTCTTGCCCTCGGCCCCCAGCACAGCCCAGGCTTCTTCGGCGGTAAAGCTCAAAAACGGGGCCATCAGGCGCAGCATGGTTTGGGTGATTTGCCACAGCGCGGTTTGGGCACTGCGCCGTGCCAGCGATTTGGGTGCGGTGGTGTAGAGTCGGTCTTTGAGCACGTCCAGATAGAACGAGCCCAAGTCTTCCGAGCAGTAAATCTGCAGCTTGGCCACCACGGGGTGAAATTCATACACCTCGTAATGCGCCAGAATGTCGGCCTGCAACTGGGCCACGCGGCTCAGGGCGTAGCGGTCTATTTCCAACATCTGATCGAATGGCACGGCGTCTGCCGCCGGGTCAAAGTCGCTCACATTGGCCATCAAAAACTTGAGCGTGTTGCGGATGCGGCGGTAGGTGTCGACCACGCGGGCCAAGATTTTTTCGTCCCCGGCAATGTCGCCCGAGTAGTCGCTGGCGGCCACCCACAAGCGGATGATTTCAGCGCCCAGCTTTTTGGACGTTTCCTGCGGGTCCACGCCATTGCCCAAGCTCTTGCTCATTTTGTGGCCCTTGCTGTCCACGGTAAAGCCGTGCGTCAGGATACCTTTGTAGGGCGCGCGGCCGTACATGGCGCAGGCGGTCAGCAGTGACGAATGGAACCAGCCCCGGTGTTGGTCGTGGCCTTCCAGATACAAGTCAGCTTCAGGGCCGCTCTCGTGGCCTGCTCCGGCGTGTGAGCCCTTAAGTACGGTGGTGTGCGTAGTGCCCGAGTCAAACCAGACTTCCAAAATGTCGGTGCTCTTGGTGTAGCTGGGAGCATCGACTGCACCCAAAATTTCTTCTGAGGTGACCTTGCTCCAGGCCTCCACGCCACCTTGCTCAATCAGGTCGGCGGCAATGTCCAAAATCTCCATCGTGCGCGGGTGAAGCTCGCCGCTGTCTTTGTGCAAGAAGAAGGGCAGGGGCACGCCCCAGCTGCGCTGGCGCGAGATGCACCAGTCGGGCCGGCCAGCGATCATGTCGCGCAAGCGGGTTTTGCCGTTTTCGGGGTAGAAGGAGGTTTCTTCAATCGCATCCAAGGCCAACTGACGCAGCGATTTGGGCGCTTTGTCTTTGGTGAATACACCTTCGCCTTCGTCCATGCGAATAAACCACTGAGCCGCCGCGCGGTAGATGACCGGGGTTTTGTGGCGCCAGCAATGCGGGTAGCTGTGGGTGATATCAAGGGTACACATCAGGCGGCCCGCCTCGCGCAGGGCCTCGATGATGACTGGGCAGGCTTTCCAGATGTGCTGGCCACCAAACAAGGGCAGCTCAGCCTCATAGGCGCCGTTGCCTTGCACCGGGTTCAGGATGTCGTCGTAGGCCATGCCATGCGCAACGCAGGAGTTGAAATCTTCTACGCCGTAAGCAGGGGACGAGTGAACCAAGCCGGTGCCGTCGTCGGCGGTGGCGTAGTCGGCCAGGTAGATCGGGCTCAGGCGGTCATAGCCCGCATGCACATGGGCCAAGGGGTGCTTGAAGTTCAAGCCGCCCAAGTTTTTGCCCACCGTGGTGGCCACGACGGTGCCGGTGAGCTGGTAGCGCTCCATGCACTTTTCAACCAAACTCTCGGCCAGCACCAACAGGCCGCGCTCGGTGTCTACCAGTGCGTAGGTCAGTTCGGGGTTCAGGTTGAGGGCCTGGTTGGCGGGAATCGTCCACGCGGTGGTGGTCCAGATGACGGCAAAGGCGTCTTTGCTCAGCGTCTTTAGGCCAAACGCAGCGGCCAGTTTGTCGGGCTCGGCGCTTAAAAACGCAACGTCAAGCGTTTGTGATTTTTTGTCGGCGTATTCAATTTCGAACTCGGCCAGTGAGGAGCCGCAGTCAAAACACCAGTACACGGGCTTCAAGCCGCGGTAGACAAAGCCGCGCTCCACTACCTTTTTAAAGGCGCGAAGTTCTTCGGCTTCGTTCTTGAAATCCATCGTGCGGTAAGGGTGGTCCCACTCGGCCAGCACGCCCAGGCGCTTGAAGTCCACCCGTTGCAGGTCGATTTGCTCGGTGGCAAAGGCGCGGCTCTTGGCCTGCATGTCATCACGGGCCAACTTGCGGCCAAACTTCTTCTCAATCGCGTTTTCAATCGGCAGACCGTGGCAATCCCAGCCGGGAATGTAGGCGGCGTCCATGCCTTTGAGCTGACGCGCTTTCACGATCATGTCTTTCAAAATCTTGTTGACCGCGTGGCCCATGTGAATCTGGCCGTTGGCGTAGGGCGGGCCGTCGTGCAGCACAAATTTGGGCGCACCGGCGCGGGCCTCGCGCAGGCGCTTGTACAGGCCTTTGTCTTCCCATTCTTTCACCCAACCCGGTTCGCGCTTGGGCAGGTCGCCACGCATGGGAAACGGGGTGTCGGGCAGGTTCAGGGTGCTACGGTAATCAATTTTGTCAGACATGGCCAACTCTCAGAAGGGGTGTATTCAAGGGGAGCAAGCCGCGATGGCAGGCTTGCTTTAATAGTTTGGGGTGGGAGACGCGGGGCAAGGTGCGTCGCTGCAGCCCTGCTAAATTCGGGCCGCCAACCAGTCGCGCGCATCCGCGCAGTCCTGGTTGATGCCTTTGATCAAGGCGTCCAGACCATCGTATTTCAGCTCTTCGTGTAGTTTGTGCAGCAGTTCCACGCGGATGATTTTACCGTAGGCCCCCTCGTCGCCCAGGGCCTCTGGCCAATCGAGGCAATGTGTTTCCAGCAACACCCGGCCCCCATTCACATCTGTGGGGTCCAGCGACGGGCGAACGCCCAGGTTGGCCACACCCGCCACCGGTTGCTCGGCCAGCCCATGCACCAGCACCACAAAAATGCCGCTGGCCGCCGGTTTCCAGTGGGCAAAGCGCAGGTTAAGGGTTCTGAAGCCGAGCTCGCGCCCCAGCTTTCTGCCATGCACCACATGGCCGGAGATGCGGTAGGGACGCCCCAAAAGCCGGGCGGTATCGGCCATGCGGCCCTCACTCAAAGCGTCACGGACGGCCGAGCTGGAAACGCGCAGGCCATGCACTTCGTAGCTGTTCATGCGCGCCACATCAAAGCCATGGCTCAGGCCTGCCGCGTCGAGCAAGGCGTAGTCACCCGCGCGTTTGGCGCCAAAGCGGAAGTCATCGCCCACCAGCACGTAGCGTGTGCCTAGCCCTTTAATGAGCACCTCGTCAATAAAAGCGGCGGGCGAGAGCGCGGCCAAGCGGGCTTCAAAGGGCAACACCACGGTTTGGTCGACGCCACATTGGGCCAGGTCGCTCAGCTTGTCGCGCAGGGTGCCGATGCGGGCGGGTGCCAGATCAGGCTGGTGGGTGGCAGCGGCAAAGTAGTCGCGTGGGTGAGGCTCAAACGTCATCACGCAGCTGGGCACGCCGCGTTGCTGGGCTTCGCTGCGCAAGAGGGCCAGCATGGCTTGGTGCCCGCGATGGACGCCATCAAAGTTGCCAATGGTCAGTGCACAGGCAGGGGCGATGCCGGGGTGATTAAAGCCGCGAAAAACCTTCATTTTTTTGTTACTTTTTGATAGCAGACTGCGCCGCTCGATCGCGTGCACGAAGCCGTAGTGTCATAAAAACAAGTTATATTGTGACTTAGCAGCAAGGCACCTCTTTGGGGCTCTGTTGGCATCAGCAAACGTCAGTTGTGTCAGTGGTTCAGTCAATGATTCCAGGAGGCGTATTTTGAAGGTTTTGAAGCTGTCAGCCCAGGGCTTGCCCCAATCATGGATATCGCTTGAGCAAGCGGTCATTCACTACGCCGCCAACCAGGTGCGCTGGGAAATGGGCAAGGAAATAGCGGTGTTTCATGGCGGGCACAACGCCATCACGGGCGAGCAGTCGGTCATCACGGTTAACAGCATCATTGGCACCCGGGGCGTGCCCAGTATCAACCCCTTCAACCTCAAGCCCGGCCTGACCAACAGCAAGCTTTTCTTTCGTGACCGCAATGTCTGCGCCTACTGCGGCAACCATTTCGTTGAAGAAGACCTGACGCGCGAGCACATTATTCCATTTGCCCAAAACGGCATCGACGTCTGGATGAACGTGGTCACTGCCTGCCGCCCTTGCAACCACCGAAAAAGCCACCGTACTCCGGAGCAAGCCAATATGCCCTTGCTTTACACGCCTTATGTGCCCAGCCTCTGGGAAGACTTCATTTTGCGCAACCGCCGGATTTTGGCCGACCAGATGGAATTTTTGATGGCGCATGTGCCCAAGTCGTCTCGCTTGATGGTTTGAGTTTTTAATTTATTTACAATAAATAAAATTGTATTTATTTAAATAGTGTCATAGTGCGTCAGCCATGTGGTTGCAGGTTTGCCCTGCACTTCATGCCTTCCAAAAACGCATCTGGGGTACACCATGTTTCATTCAACCACTGTCCGCCAAGCGGTCCACCTTGTTTTGGTCATGGGTGCCTGCTGGCATCTGCCGGCCTTGGCGGTCAACACAGACACCCCGACGATTCAGGCTCGGGCCGTGGTGCCACCCGCCCTCATGCTGGGCAAAAATTGGCAAGCAAGCCTTGACCCATCAGCCTACTTGGTCAGCGAAAAGCTAGACGGCGTGCGTGCATTTTGGGATGGCCATGTGCTGCGTTTTCGAAGTGGCCGCCTGATCGCAGCACCCAAGTGGTTTTTGGATGCCTTACCCGCGACCTCGCTGGACGGTGAACTCTGGATGGGTCGCCAAAGTTTCGACCGCGTCTCGGCTGCTGTTCGTCGCAACACGCCGATTGATGCAGAGTGGCAGGCGCTCAAATACATGGTGTTTGACCTGCCGGGCGCACCCGGACCATTTGCCGAGCGTTCGTCACACATGGCAAGCTTTATCGGGGCCGCTGGCGTGCTCTGGTTGCAGCCCACGCCACAGTTCAGGGTGTCTGATGCGGCCACGCTGCAGCGGCAGTTGCTGAGCATGGTG
>CAIMHL010000039.1 GCA_903840825.1 uncultured beta proteobacterium | reverse complement strand
CGCTGGCCGGTGCTGTGGCCGGTCACATGATGATCAAACTTGGCGTCGACCCCTACGCTGCCATGGCTGCGGCTTTGGCTATCGGTGCGGCGGTGGGCGTGTTTAACGGCTACTTGGTCGCCTTTGTCGGCATCCCTTCTTTCATTGTCACGCTCGGGGGCCTGACCCTGTGGCGCGGCCTGGCTTTTGAGTCCACCGGTGGGTTCGATAACTCCGGCATGCCCGACCCCCTGCCCTTTTTGGGCTACGGTGAATTGCTCGGCATCCCCATGCCCATCCTGATCACGGCTGTGTTTTTTATCGTGATGGCCTTCATTTTGTCCAGCACCAAGCTGGGCCGCTACGTGTATGCGATGGGCTCCAACGAGATGGGCGCACGCCAAGTCGGCATCAACATCCGCTGGTACAAGTTGGCGGTGTATGTGGTGTGTGGACTGAGCTGCGCCATGGGTGCGATTTTGCTCATGGCCCGCATGGATTCAAGCAGCGGCAAGATGGCCCAAATGTTTGAGTTGGATGCCATTGCCGCCGTTATTTTGGGCGGCACCTCGCTCTTTGGCGGACGCGGTAGTATCTGGGGCAGCTTGTTTGGTGCGGTGCTCATCACCATGATCCGTAACGGCATGAACCTGATGGAAATCTCCCAGTTCCGCCAAATGATGGCGATTGGTGCGGTGGTTATTCTGGCCGTCTGGATTGACGTCATCCGTCGCCAACGCCTCTTGAAGAAATAAGGAATCTATATGCGCAAATCCATTTGGGTATTGGGCGAAGCCCTGATGGACTGCGTTGCGCAGCCCGACGGCAGCTTGCGCCCCCTCATGGGCGGCAGCCCCTTTAATATGGCCCGCGCTGCCGCCCTGCGCGGCGCCGAGGTCGGCTACTTAAACCCTATGTCTGCCGACCGCTTTGGCGTGCAATTGCGTGAGCAACTGGCCCTTGATGGCGTCAAGCCCGGCCTGCCCGACAGCCGCCTGCCCACCTCACTGGCCGTGGTGCAAGTCACCAACGGCCAACCCAGCTACGGCTTTTACCGCGAAGGCATTGCCGACCGCGACTACACGCCCGACCAAATCCTAAACACGCTGGCCGCTCAGACGCCCGGCGTGCTGCACACCGGCTCCTTGCTGCTGGTGCCGCCTGAGCATGAGAAGGTACTGACTGTTTTGAAAGGCGCCAAAGCGCTGGGCTGGACCATCAGCATCGATATCAATTTGCGCCCCAAACTGGCCGCCGACCTGGCCGCCTACGTGCAGGCCGTCAAGCAAGTGGCCGCTTTGGCCGACTGGCTCAAAGCCAGCGACGAAGACCTCGAAATCATCGGCTTTGCCGCCCCCAGCCGCGAAAAAGCGCCCGAGATTGCCCGCAGCTTCAGCGCCCAAGGCGCCACCCGCATTGCGCTCACCTTTGGCGCAGAAGGCGCTTGGCTGCAAGTGGACGGCGAATCCGCCGAGCAAGACGTGCCCACCATCACGGTGCTCGACACCGTGGGCGCAGGCGACACCTTTTGGGGCAACTGCCTGGGCGACTGGGTTCTGCAGCCTGAGGGTGCGGCGGCACGCGTGGCCACCACTTTGCATCAAGCCATGCTGGCTGCGGCTATTAATTGCACCCGCGCAGGTT
>CAIMHL010000038.1 GCA_903840825.1 uncultured beta proteobacterium | reverse complement strand
GCGTGGCCTCGTCGCCCATATCGATGTGGGTGATGTCGGTTTCCGCATTGGCCAGGGCGCTAGCCACCCGAGCCAGAACGCCTTTGCCATTGGTCACGGTCACCAGCAGACCGGTCTCGAAGGTTCGCACAGGTGCATCTGACCATTCCACGCCGATAAACCGTTCGCTGTCTTTGGTTTTGAGTTTTTTGGCCGCCAGACAGGTGTCGATATGCACACTCAAACCCTCGCCACGACCGAGATAGCCGACGATCCCGTCGCCGGGTATGGGCCGGCAGCAACTGGCGAATTTGACGGATGCGTTCTCGCTGCCATCAAGCAGCACGCTGCCCTGAGAGACTGATTCGCCAGCGCCGAAGCGCTCACGGGTGAGCAGCACGGCATCGGGCTTCTCGCCAATGGCAACCAGTAGTGTGAGCAGTCGCTTGGCCACAATGCCCGCGATCCGTTTGCCAAGCCCAATGTCGGTGAGCAACTCGGCGCGGCTGCGGTTACCGCTGAAGCGCAGCAGTTTTTCCCAGACTGCTTGCTTTTCGGGCGTATCTGGTGGCAAGTTCTCAATGCCTTCGGCGCGCATGGCCTGGGTCAACATTTTTTCGCCTAGGCTTTGGGAGTCTGCCTGGGCCAGTGTTTTAAGGTGTTGCCTAATCTTTGATCGGGCTCTTGCCGTACGCACAAAGCTCAGCCAGGCGGGGTTTGGGCTTGCTGTGGGGTCTGTCTCGATCTCGATGACATCGCCATTCTTGAGTTCATTGCGCAGCAGCGCTGCCTCGCCATTGATTCGTGCGGCCACCGCGTGGTCGCCAACATTGCTGTGGATGGCGTAGGCAAAATCGACCACAGTGGCGCCACGCGGCATCGCCATGATCTGACTCTTGGGCGTAAAGACATAGACCGCATCCGGGAACAGATCAACTTTCACATGCTCCCAAAATTCAGCTGCATCACGGTTTTCGTCCTGGATGTCCAGTAGCGACTGCAACCACTGCGAGCCCATTCGCTCAGCCTGCCCGGAGTCTTGCGGACCCTTGGCCTTGTAGAGCCAATGCGCGGCTACCCCAGACTCCGCCACCCTGTGCATGGCTTCGGTTCGCACCTGGAACTCCACATTGATGCCTGAAGGGCCAACCAGGGTGGTGTGCAGCGACTGGTAGCCGTTGAGTTTGCTGATGGCTATATGGTCCTTGAAACGCCCTGGGAGAGGTTTGTAAAGTTGGTGCAGCATGCCTAATGCTGTGTAGCAGTCTATTGTGCTGGGCACCACCAGACGAAAACCGTAGATGTCATTGACATCGGCAAAGCTTAGATGCTTGCCCTGCATCTTTTTATAAATTGAATAGAGGGATTTTTCCCGCCCGGCTATTTTGACCTTCATGCCGCTCTTGACAAAGGAGGCCTCCACCGCCCGCTGAACGTTTTGCAACAGGTCTCGGCGGCGTCCGCGCGCCTTGACGATGGCTCTGTCTAGCACCTCCGCGCGCCACGGGCGCAAATGACGAAAAGCCAGGTTTTGTAGTTCCCGAAAGGTCTGGTTCAATCCCAGGCGGTGGGCTATGGGGGCGTAAACATCGAGTGTTTCACTGGCGATGCGTGCCCACTTATCCCTCGGCGTATCTGTCAGCG
>CAIMHL010000037.1 GCA_903840825.1 uncultured beta proteobacterium | reverse complement strand
TGCGGCACATATTGACTTAAAAAATTGAGCAACTGAACTTCAGCTTCAGCCTCCAGCAGAGTGGATGCCTTGACCTTGTCAATCAATCCACTTTTGCCATGCGTGCCCTTATTCCACTTATCCATGCGGTCAAGCTGCTCTTTACTTTGATGTATTACCAAAACCGGGCCTTCCGTTCTGGATTCAAGTTTGGGGCCCGTGATGACAACGGCAATTTCGATGATGCGGTCAACTTCGGGGTCGAGTCCGGTCATTTCGCAGTCAAGCCAAATGAGGTTCTGGTCAGATTTGGCAAGCAAAGCGGCCACTGGGGAAATGTTCGATAGGTCCATGCTGGAATTGTCGCCGATGGCCTAAACTAGCCCGCCATGGATGCTTCAATTTCTCCCCTCCCCAACTCATTGATGATGACCTTTGCATTTGCCATAGCATTTATTGCCGGCCTGGTCTTGAAGTTCTGGCTGAGTTCGCGGCAAATTCGGCATGTGGCTATGCACCGTGCGCAGGTACCAACGGCCTTCTCCAACACCATTACTTTGCAAGCTCATCAAAAAGCCGCTGACTACACATTGAGCAAGGCACGGCTGGGCCTGATTGAAATGGCCTTAGGCGGCGCCCTGCTTTTGGCTTGGACCTTGCTCGGCGGGCTTTCTACACTCAACCAATGGACGATGGCTTGGCTTGGGGGCGGCATGTTGCAGCAACTCGCCTTGCTGGGTGGCTTTATTTTCATCAGCAGCCTGCTGGATCTACCCCTGACGCTTTACCAAACGTTCGTGCTTGAAGAGCGGTTTGGGTTCAACAAAATGACTCTCAAGCTTTGGGTCATTGACCTACTCAAATCAAGTGTCATGGGCTTGCTCATCGGCCTGCCGATTGCCGCCTTGATTTTATGGATGATGGGTGCTGCTGGTAGCGCTTGGTGGCTTTGGGCTTGGTGTGTATGGATGGGTTTTAACCTGCTTTTACTGGTCATCTACCCCACCTTGATTGCGCCCTTGTTCAACAAGTTTGTCCCGCTGGAAGACGAGGTCTTGAAAACACGGGTGAATGCCTTGATGAAGCGATGCGGATTCTCGGCAAAAGGGCTTTTTGTGATGGATGGCAGCAAGCGCAGTGCCCACGCCAATGCGTATTTCACCGGTTTTGGCGCGGCCAAGCGCGTGGTTTTTTACGACACCCTGCTGGCCAAACTCTCACCCAATGAGGTAGATGCCGTCCTAGCCCACGAACTGGGCCACTTCAAGCATAAACACATCATCAAGCGGATTGTGGCGATGTTTACCTTAAGCCTCTTGGGGTTTGCACTTTTGGGCTGGCTGGCCACCCAGGCTTGGTTTTATGTTGGCCTGGGCGTGCAGCCCAACCTGGGGGCTCCAAACGATGCGCTGGCGGTCTTGCTTTTCATGTTGGCCTTGCCTGTTTTCACTTTCTTCATTGGGCCCGTGTTCGCTCAGTTGTCACGCAAACATGAGTTTGAAGCCGATGCTTATGCTGTCGCTCACACCGCTGGCGCTGACCTCTCGACAGCCCTGCTGAAGCTGTACGAAGACAACGCCTCCACACTGACGCCTGACCCCCTCTTTGTGAAGTTTTATTACTCCCACCCGCCGGCCTCAGAGCGGTTAGCCCGCATGATGGCCTGACCCTTGATAATTAACCCGATATGACGACCCCTCCAATTAGTAAAGAAACCGAAAACCGCCCAAAGTTGGCCCTCAATGCCACCGCGGTTGTTGCAAATTTAGCTAAATTGGAGGGTTGGACATTGAATGGCGATGGGCCCGAAGTGGCCATTGAAAAGACCTACTCTTTTGAAAATTACTACCAAACCATGGCCTTTGTCAACGCCGTCGCCTTCATTGCCCACGCCCATGATCACCACCCCCATTTATCGGTTCAATTCAAGCGCTGCGTTGTTCGATTCAATACCCACGACGTCGCCGGTTTAACTCTGAGGGATTTTGACTGTGCCGCGCGTGTTGACGCCTTGTCAGCATGAGCAAGCCAAAAGACGCCCAGATGGAACGCGCCACCTTAGACAAAGGCCTAATTGTGGCCAACTATGGGCGTCACTTTTTAGTGGAAACGCCCGAAGGTCGCCGCTTGATTTGCCACTCCCGGGGTAAAAAAAGCCAAGGGTTGGTGGGCGACCGTGTTTTGTGGCAGGCATCCAGAGACGAAGGAACCATTGAAAAAATTGAGGAACGCCGCAACGTTTTTTATCGCCAGGATGAAGTACGAACCAAATCATTTGCTACGAATCTTGACCAGATATTGATCCTGATCGCCGCAGAACCTGAGTTTTCAAGCAGCCAACTCTCACGCGCGCTAATTGCGGCTGAGGCAGAGCACATCACACCGATCATTGCGCTCAATAAAAGTGACCTGGTTGAGCCCTTTGCCCGCGCCTGGGAATGGCTCCTACCCTACCGCCGCATGGGCTACGGCGTTCTGCCGCTAAGCCTCAAACAATCTGGCGATGCTGACCACATTGCCCTGCTTAAACTGCTTCACGGCAAGACGACGCTTGTACTTGGCCCATCGGGTGCCGGAAAAAGCACGCTGATTAATCTGCTGGCTCCAGGTGCTTTGGCTCAAACAGGTGAAATATCACAAGCCCTCAATTCAGGCAAGCACACCACAACGAGCACCACCTGGTACTGGGTAGACGACACCAAAACTACGGCACTCATCGATTCACCCGGCTTTCAGGAATTTGGTCTGAACCACATCGACCAAGCTCAGTTGGCCGCCTATATGCCGGATTTGAAGCCGCATGTGGCCAACTGCAAGTTTTACAACTGCAGTCACTTGCATGAGCCCGGTTGTGGCGTAATGGCGGCCGTTAAACCGGATGGAAGCTCAGATGGCATCAGTGCCAATCGCTACAAGATCTATGGTGATTTGTACGCGGAGTTAAGCCAGGCCAGAAAATACTGAGTCCCCAGTCGAGCAGCTTTAGCACCAATAAGACGCTACATTATTGATAGCTTATAAAGCAAGTCCAGCAAGCCTTTAGAGCAAGTTGGACTTCAATTAACCCAACAAACGTGCCAGCGTCAAAAGCGCCAACAACACCATCCACATCACCACGGTGCGCCAGACCAAGC
>CAIMHL010000036.1 GCA_903840825.1 uncultured beta proteobacterium | reverse complement strand
GGCTTGAAGCGCTGCGGCCCAAAGCCTTGGTCGGTGCTGGCATCGCCCTGATATCCCTCCAGCGCAATGATGGGGTAGTGAATGGTTTGAAATGCCTGGGCGATCATGGTCGAACAAATCGCGCGGGTCGGGTCGCCGCTGCCAAGCGTCAGCAGGTGGCGCCTGAGGCGGGTCGGTATGGGCGGCGTTGGCAGTAGAAATCTGGCCAAATCCAGCACGTTGCGCAGGTCGTACTGATGACCTATTTGCGAGATTGCGGCTTGTGTGACCTGAACGCATTCTTGCTCAGTCAGGCCGATAGGCCGGCAAATTCTGGTGTGCAAATGGGCGAACTTCTCCAGGCTGGTGCGCCTGACGCCATGCACCGTGTCTGCCTCCACAAGGCAGTGGTCCAAATCCGCATTCGAGCCGGAAAAATTGGCGCCTACAAACAGGGCGGCGTGTGACCAGGTGGATTGCGTGAGGTATTTGATGGCGGTGCTGATTCTGGTGTTGCCCTCAACCAGCAGCACATCACCCGGGCGCAGGGTGGCCTGCAAATGCAGCGGGTTCGATGGTGGCGCGGTCCCATTGATGCTGATCTCTTTGCTCAGGTAACTGGCCAGGTATTTGCCGATTGAGAACTTGGCTTGGTCCATAAAGCAGAAGTTTTGGGGAGGCTTTGATGAAGGGGCGGCACACGCAAATGCGACGCGCGTCAACACAGTGGGTTCATCCAGATCACAGCTTGGCGGAAGACCTCGCACCGCACACATGCATTATGCCGATGGATGGCTGTCTATGGATGGCCGTCGATGGTTGGTTTGTAGCAGTGGCTGCAATCATGAGATACTGAGTTGAGCGAGCCTGTAGTGCGCTTGCGTGTTGCGGCCACTGAACCCACGAGGAGACGCCATGCGGCTTTTTTCAGCCACCATTGCCACCGAGACCAACACTTTCTCTCCGCTGCCCACCAGCATAGAGGCCTTCCGGGAGGGCGTGTTTTTGCGCCCTGGCGAGCATCCAGACGATGCGCCGCGCATGTGCACCGCGCCGCTGTTTGTGGCACGTCAGCGTGCCGCCAAGGAGGGCTTTACCTTGATCGAGGGGAGTTGCTTCGCTGCCAGCCCTGCGGGCACGGTCAGCCGGGCCGACTACGAGTCGATGCGCGACGAAGTGCTCGAGCAGTTGCGTGCCGCGTTGCCGCTGGACGGCCTGTTGTTTGGCCTGCACGGTGCCATGGTGGCTCACGGCTATGACGATGTGGAAGGCGATATTCTGGAGCGCGCACGCGCCATCGCAGGCCCAGACTGCGTGATCGGCGTCGAGCTTGATCCACACTGCCATTTGACCCTCAAGCGCATGCGCAACGCTGACCTGATCATTTGCTACAAGGAGTTTCCACACACCGACGTGGTCGAGCGAGCCCAAGACCTGCTTGACCTCATGCTGCGCACCTTACGTGCAGAGGTGCGTCCAGTGATGTCGCTTTACGATTGCCGACAGATTGGCAGTTACCCGACCACCTTGCCGCTGATGCGCGGCTTTGTGGACCGCATGATGGCGCTGGAGGGCCGGGACGGCATCTTGTCGGTCTCAGCGGTGCACTGTTTTCCTTACGCCGACGTGGCTGAACTCGGCGGGCGCATTCTGGTGGTGGCCGACGGCGATAAATCAAAAGCTGACGCGCTTGCCACCCGCCTGGGCCAAGAGCTGGTCAGCATGCGTGGACGCACCGCGCCAGACTATCTGTCGGTTGCCGATGGGGTCAGTGCTGCGATTGCCTTTGTGGGTGGCCCCGTGGTGATGGCCGACCCGGCTGACAATGCTGGCGGCGGCGCGCCGTCAGACAACACCACCCTGCTGCTTGAATTGATGAAGCAGCAGGCGGTCAACGCGGCCATAGGTCCGATTTGGGACCCGATCGCCGTGCGCCTGTGTTTTGATGCCGGGCTTGGCGCCAAATTGCCTTTGCGTTTTGGCGGCAAGATCGGCCCAGCCTCCGGGCCTGCGGTTGACGCGGTGGTAGAGGTGATGGCGATCAAGCGGGATTGCTGGCAAAGTTTTGGCCCCACCCTGGTGCCATTGGGTGACTGCGCCTTGGTGCGCCTGGGCGGCATTGATGTGGTGCTGATCACCAACCGGACGCAGGCGCTTGGGCTGGAACTTTTTTCGAACCTCGGGATTGAGCCTGCACAGAAGAAAATTTTGGCGGTCAAATCAACCAACCATTTCATGGGCGCTTTTGGCCCGATTGCAGCCAAAGTGATTTATGTCGACTCCGATGGCCCGCTGTTGCGCGACTATGCCAAGTTGCCTTACACCAAGGTGCAGCGCCCGATCTGGCCCTTGGATGAAGTCACCGCGCCCGGGCTGATTTTTTGACCGAGGCGGCAAAGCGGCGCCATTGCGACCGGCCCCTTGCACAGGAACAGGTGCTTACGAGGCCGGGCCGGCCGGTTTCTCGCAAACAATGAAGTAGTGACGGTACAGCAGGCAGGAAAAAGGATACATGGCATGCCGCAAAGCAACCGGCATGGCGTGCTTGGCAAACTGCACATAAACCCATTGAACCGGATAGATGAGCAAAGCCAGGGGCAGCATCAGGTAGTCTTTGCCGCGCACCGAACAGTACCGCACTTCTTAAATTCATAGCAGATTTGTCGGCTGCGACTTCCTCGAGATTGCCTCCGCGGCTGTCGTGGGCGAGATGGTACGCCGACTGGGTAAGCTCGAAACAGGCAAGCCCACTCTAGTTACTGTTTGGCGTTCTTAGATTCTG